>JAOUJR010000084.1 GCA_029883145.1 Nitrospirota bacterium | reverse complement strand
TTTTTTCTAATTTATTCCTTTCCTTTTCAAGGCTGGTAACTTCTTTTTTGGGAAGCAAATCCAAAATACCATCTGCTTTCATAGAATCAATCTTTTTCAGCCTTTCGATGCTCTTTTTTATGGTCGAAAAGTTTGTGAGCATACCGCCGAGCCATCGCTGGTTTACATAGAAAGCGCTAGCCCTTACTGATTCTTCCTGAATGGAATCCTGTGCCTGTTTTTTTGTACCCACAAAAAGAACAGGCATCCCTGTTAATGCTACCCCTCGTATAAAGTTATGGGCATCTTCAAGTCCTTTTAATGTCTTCTGGAGGTCAATGATGTAGATACCATTTCTTTCTCCAAAAATATATTTCTTCATCTTGGGATGCCACCTTTTTACCTGATGGCCAAAATGTACGCCAGCCTCCAGAAGTTCCTTAATTGTTGCAACCATATCCTTTCAATCCTCCCTTTCTTCAAGCTCGTTTTTTATTCTGTTTCCTGACCGCTCACCCGTCGTATTAAAACGACACAGAAACTCCAATAGAGCTTCTTAACTGGGTAGAGCCTAAAGGTCTCAAAGACTAACATAAAAATATCTTTTTTTGCAAGGGAATGGAGGGTTAAAGAACGGAAGGATAGAGTAATTTGACTCCCTGCTGTAGATTCTGGCATGCTAATAATATTATGAAAAGAAATGTCATTTTTGTCCTCGCAGGCGTTATCTTATCGTGCTGTATCTATGTAATAGTAGAGCTATTGACCCCGGTTCCTGGTATCAGTAAAAAAATAGAGATTCAAATACCAAAGGGCGCTACGTTCAGACAGGCAATTGAAATTTTCTCAAAGGAAAAACTTATACGAGATAAAAACCTCCTCCTTTTTGTTGGGAGAGTAAGTGGTCTGGATAGAAAGATAAGGACTGGATACTATTCTATCTATGAGTCAATAAGTCCACTCGACATTTTCAAAATGCTGAAGAAAGGACAGATAATAGAATATGAGGTCACCATAGTTGAAGGAGACTCGCTCAGAGAGATTGCAGAGAAACTTTCAGAAAAAGGCATTATGAGTAAAGATGATTTCGTGATCCTTTCATCAGATGAAGACTTTCTTGCTTCATATACTATTGATGCCCCGACATTTGAAGGGTATCTCTTTCCTGATACGTATAAAATCCCTAAGGGCATGGACCCTGAAGATGTGGTTGGTACGATGATCAACAAGATGCGTGAACAATATGCGGGCAAACTGAGGACAAGGACAGCGGAACTTGGTTTATCAGAGAGAGAGGTGCTCACTCTTGCATCGATTATTGAGAAGGAGGCAAAAACAGATGAAGAGAGGCCATTAATCTCTGCTGTGTACCATAACAGGCTTAGAAAAGGGATTCTGCTCCAGGCAGATCCAACCTCTATTTACGGGATAAAAAGTTCCAGAGAAAAAATAACGTTGAAAGACTTACAACGAAGAACTCCCTATAACACGTATGTTATTAAAGGGCTTCCACCCGGACCTATTGCATCGCCGGGTATTAAATCAATTAGTGCAGCAGTTTATCCTGCAGATGTTCCGTATATTTATTTTGTGTCAAATGATGACGGCACACACAGGTTCTCGGTGACACGGGAAGAACATATAGCTGCGGTGAAATCCTACAGAGAGAAGAAACAGGCGAATAAAGAGAAGGCTAAGGAAGGCAAAAACGAAGATGGAAGCTTATAGAAGAACCCGGACAATTTATGTAGGTCATGTACCTGTTGGAGGAGGACATCCGATCGTTGTCCAGTCCATGACCAAAACAGATACAAGGAATGTGAAATCAACAGTGAACCAGATCAAGTCCCTCGAAGTTGAAGGGTGCGAAATAGTGAGGCTTGCAGTGCCTGATACAGATTCAGCAAAAGCTCTTGGAAAGATTAAGAAATCAGTTCATATACCTTTGATAGCTGACGTTCACTTTGACTGGAGGCTCGCCCTTAAATCAATAGAACAAGGCATTGATGGTCTGAGGATAAACCCGGGGAATATAGGTGCGAAATGGAAAGTAAAAGAGGTTGTTGCTGCTGCACATGACAAGGGGATTCCTATACGAATTGGAGTAAACGCAGGATCTCTTGAGAGAGAATTATTGAAAAAATATGGAGATTCAAAACCAGAGGCCCTTGTCGAAAGCGCAGGAAAACATATTCAGATACTTGAGGAACTTCATTTTACCAACATCAAAGTGTCGCTGAAGGCATCAGAGGTACTGAAAACAGTTGGGGCATACAGGTTATTCTCTGAAAAGTATGACTATCCCCTTCATATAGGAATATCAGAGGCTGGTCCTCCATCCACAGGGATAATAAAGAGCTCTGTAGGACTTGGAATATTACTTTCAGAAGGGATAGGAGACACCATAAGAGTATCCCTTACGGCTGAACCGGAGGAAGAGGTTCGTGTTGCCTATGAGATACTTAAATCCCTTGGTCTAAGAAAGAAAGGTGTGGATATCATATCCTGTCCCACATGCGGAAGGTGCAGGATTGATCTGAGGAGACTTGCAACAGAGGTTGAATCAAGACTCAGGAATATTGATAAACAAATAAAAATTGCGGTTATGGGGTGTGTGGTCAATGGACCTGGAGAAGCAAGAGAAGCTGATTTCGGGATAGCCGGCGGAAAAGGCAGAGGGATTCTGTTTAAAAAAGGTAAGGTAGTGAGGCAAATAAAAGAGAGTGAGTTTCTTGAAGCGCTTCTTAAAGAGATAGAGGAGTGATAATTTATTGATCACAAGTCTGTGTTTGACAAAAGTATCCGTCTTTAGATAGTTTATATTGAGTGTGAGCTTGTTCATATAAACTTCAAGCATTTTAACAAATCTAATTCTAATAATATAGCAGGGTTGGAATATGGAAATGATGCGAGTACCACGTATTATGCATAATACATCCGTGAAATTCTGTATGACAGGGCAGACTGTTGGTTTTGTGCCGACAATGGGTGCCCTTCATGAAGGACATATCAGTCTGGTCAGAAGGTCGAAACAGGAGAATGATGTCACGGTAGTAAGTATCTTTGTGAATCCGACCCAGTTCGGGCCATCAGAAGACTTCGAGAGGTATCCGAGGGATATCGAAGGTGATACTGAAAAGCTGAAAAAAGAAGAGGTTGATATAATTTTCGTGCCTGAAATATCCTCAATATATCCTGAAGGGTTTTTGACGAATGTAAAGGTAAAAAAGATTTCAGAGAAGCTCTGTGGCGCATTCAGGCCAGGCCATTTCAGTGGAGTAGCAACAGTGGTCACAAAACTTTTAAATATTGTAAAACCAACACGGGCATATTTTGGTCTAAAGGATTTTCAGCAATATGTGATTATCAGGAAACTTGTAAAAGACCTCAACATGGAGGTTGAAATAGTCGGGTGTCCAATAGTACGTGAACAGGATGGCCTTGCCATGAGTTCAAGGAACGCATATCTTGATAAATCACAAAGAGAAGCAGCTCCAGTCGTCAATAGATGTCTTACCGAAGCCTCTGAGCTCATAAAGTCTGGTATAATAAATGTTTATTATATTAAGGAGTTTATGCACGAGAAACTCCTTAAAGAACCTGCGGTCTCGGTAATTGATTATGCAGGAGTATATGACCCTGATACACTTGATGAGCTTTCTGAGATAAAGGGAGATACGCTGATTGCAGTGGCGGTGAGGATCGGGGAGACGAGGCTCATCGATAATATGCTGGTAGAAAGCAGAGAAAACCCTGATCCGGATTCAGGAAATCTCAAAAATAAAGTTTCTAAAAAAAAGGAAATATAAATGCTTCAAAGAGTTCATATACAGATACTGGACAATCCAATGGAAAATGTTCTTCTTAATGCTGAGGAGTTCGAAAACCCTGTAACAAACAGGGCACTTGCAGAGAATCTCAGAAAAGAGCTGAATTATTTTTACCCATCTGTTGTATTTGTAGAGTATATTGACCTGTTCATGGACGGTGAGGAAGATTTTGATGATATAAGGGAACTTTTAAGTCTTGGTGCGATAACCACCCCTGTTGTGTTGATAAACGGGGTGCTCAAAATACATGGTGGCATCTCAACATCAGTAATAAAGAAAGAGGTTGAAAGACTGATTTCTTCGGGGCCGGTACATTAAAACTTCCTTCCTATTTTCCTAAGTTCTTACTTCTTAATATCAATTGTTTTACTTTCGGGAAAAGCCTCAGATGGGTGTGCGGCAGAAAGAGCGCAGACATATATTCGTCCATAAAGCCTCTGGATACTGAAAGTTCTATGTAAGTCATCTTTGACGCAATGATCCCTGACTCTCTTCGGAGATCCTTAGAGAGAAGACATAAGTATGCACCTGAAATTGAGGCGTTCCCGAGAATTGTGAATTTGTTTTTTGGCAGTTCAGGGAACATTCCCAAGATAATGGCTTTGTCAATATCAAGATAGTTACCGAATCCTCCTGCAATATAAACCTTTTCTATTGCATCCAGGCCAAATCCAACCTCTTTTAAAAGAACAGACACTCCAGCATACATTGCAGCCTTTGCCCTTATAATGTTCTCAATATCAACTTCTGTAAGAACAATCTCATTTCCGTCTCTGCTGAAAATCAGAAACTCACGACCATCTACACTGTCCCTTATTCTGCCAGTCTTAGTATTTCTCACAAACTTACCTTTTCTGTCTATTATCCCTGCCAGAAACATCTCGGAGATAGCGTCTATCATGCCTGAGCCACAAATGCCCATGGGTTCTCCATCTCCGATGACTTTAAATACAGGCTCAAATGTCCTGTGGTCAATCTTAATAGACTCTATTGCTCCTTCTGTTGCCCTCATGCCGTGTCTTATCCCACTTCCCTCAAAACATGGGCCTGCAGAACATGCAGCAGCTACGAGCCATTCATTGTTACCAATTACAATCTCACCATTTGTGCCTATATCCATAAAGAGAGCTATTTCACTATTTCTGTGCATCTTTGAGGCAAGAACCCCTGCAACAATATCACCACCAACATAACTGGCAACACAGGGCACTGTATATAATGGAGCCCGAGGATTGAGCCTGAGTTTAGCGGTTTCCGCACTCCATCTGGGGAAATAGTTCAATGTCGGAATATACGGCTCCTCTCTGATAGAGGCAGGGTTAAGACCCCAGAATATATGGGACATGGTTGTATTGCCTGCTATAACAGCCGATTCGATGTCCTCACTATTTATTTTTTGTCTTTCCACTAACGGGACTAATAGATCATTTATGTCAGAAACCACACAGTCTCTAAGTTCATCAAGCCCTTCACTCTCTGTGGCGTGTATTATGCGTGTAATAACATCGTCTCCGTATTTTGTCTGTGAATTATATGTTGAGCCAACATCAATAAGCTGTCCATCTGTAAGGTTTACAAGATATATAACTACAGTAGTTGTCCCTATATCTACTGCAAGTCCATAGGAATTTTTGTTCATATCAGCAGGTGAGATAGAGATGATATCGTTGCTGCCAGTGTATCCAAGGGTTATTTTCCATCCTGCGTCTCTGATTATCTTTGACATAGCTGAAACAACTCTATGAGAAAACCTTATTCCTATTATGTCCTTTTCTTGAAGTGACCTTCTAATCCGCTCAAAGTCACCTATGTTGTCATTTATAGTAGGAGGAGGCAAATTCAATGTAATTCGTCTTACAATTGGATGTATCTCAACATTAAAAGAGTGCAGCAGTGCAATGAGATCTTTCGACTTTGATAGTGCAATTTTTTCTCCTACTACAAGCCTTGATTCTTTTGGTATATCTATGAGGATGTCTTTTTCTGGAAAGGTCTGGCATGCGAGCACAATACCAGTATCTATCTCACCTGGCCGGAGTATTCCTGTAGATTCAATCCTTGCTTTTCCCTTGATAAGTCTGACACGACATTTGCCGCATATCCCCTTTCCGCCACAGGAGGCAACAAGGTATACGCCATGTTTTTTTAATGCTTGTAATAGATTTTCTCCTTCGGAGATATCAAAGGTCTTTCCTGTAATTAACCCGATGTCCATTTTTATTTGCCTTTATTCTATCATAACAGGTAGATACTTAAAGCATAGCAAAATTTTTCATTACATCATTTACCACTACCGTTACATTTGATTTTCAGACTATGCGAATAGAAATCGAGTTCTTACTCGCACTGACATTTAAAAATATTTTTGCTATAATTGAGTAGTTATAACAGCATAAAGTAGAACAGTGTAAAAAATACAGAGAAAGGAGAAAGGAACAATGGCAACTAAAAAGACAGTTTCTAAACCCGCAGCAGGAAAAGTCAGCAAAAAGACAAAAGGAACCAAAAAAGGTGACAAATACACGTGCAGTGTATGTGGTATGGTTGTGTCAGTAGACAAAGTCTGTGGTTGTGTTGATGTGTGCGATTTGATCTGTTGCGGTAAACAGATGAAATCGAAAAAGTAATATATTCCAAACAGAAGGATACCCTGATAAGTTTCTCTAATTACGTCTCACGTTGTCTCTCATAAAGAAGGCAGATATAGTCTGGATAGAATTTTAGACCAGAAACTCTCAAAAAACATCCTCATTACAGGTCTTCCTGGTGTGGGGAAAACCACGCTCACTAAAAACCTCTCTGAAGAACTAAAAGATTTCCGTCCTGTTGGTTTTTACACTACAGAGATCAGAGAAAAAGGCATCAGAAAAGGATTTGAGCTCATAGGTCTTGATGGGAGGAAGGGGCTTCTTTCTCATGTCGACATAAAAAGTCCTCATAAGGTAGGAAAGTACAGAGTTGACGTTGAAGGCTTCGAAGCTTTTCTCGAATCCATTCCATTTTTCAATCCTGCAACCAGTCTCATTATTATTGATGAAATTGGGAAGATGGAATGTTTTTCCAGTAAATTCAAAAAACTCATAAAAGATATTCTGAATTCCGAGAAGGTGTTCATTGCAACTATTGCCCTCAAAGGTGATGGAATTATCAGAGAGATAAAGAGTAGAAATGATGTAAAGTCTTTTGAGATTACCCAAGGTAACAGAGACTCTCTATTGTTAAAGATTTCAGAAGAAGCGAAGATGGTATTGTTGGCTTGAATACTTGGTGGAGCTGATCGGGATCGAACCGACGACCTCTTGAATGCCATTCAAGCGCTCTCCCAACTGAGCTACAGCCCCAAGGTATTGTAAATTAACATTTTTAGTCTTACCTGTCAATGTTACCTATT
>JAOUJR010000083.1 GCA_029883145.1 Nitrospirota bacterium | reverse complement strand
AAAGTTCCTATCATCCTCGACTACCAGTATATTCACTATGCTTTTACGTAAACCTTTATCTTTCATTGTCCCTTCTCAATCTGAATATTCTCACAATCTCCATCAGGTTTCATTGGGTGTTGATTTTTCACAGACTGCGTATTTGGTAAGCTCAACAACATTGTGAATATCCAATTTTTTGAGGATTTGCCTTCGATATGTTTCGATGGTCTTCACACTTAATTGGAGAGAGGAGGCAATTTGTTTTGTAGTCATTCCTTGTGAGAGAAGCTGGAGCACTTCCCGTTCCCTTGATGTCAGGTCAGAGTAACCTGATCTGGTTATAGATAAGCAAATATCGTCTTTGATCACGAATCCGGCTGCCATAGGACTCAGGTAGATCTGGTTAGAGACCACTGCGTATATAGCGCATGCGAGCTCCTCGAATGCACAATCCTTCAACATATAGCCTAACGCGCCTGCTCTCATTGATTCAGTCACTAATAATCTGTCAGTGTGTATTGACAGGATAAGCACCTTGACACCGGGGTGTTTGGTAACAATCTGTCGAGTAGCTTCAATGCCATTCAAAACAGGCATAGCAATATCCATGATGACCACATCGGGCAAAAGTTTCTGAACCAATTTTACTGCTATCTGCCCGTCCTCAGCCTCGGCAACCACTTCCATATCTGGATGTCTCTCAAGCAAGACACGAATGCCCTCTCGTATAAGCTTATGGTCATCAACTAAGAGGATTCTTATACTCACTACTCTTCATTCTCTTTTCTTCGCTGCACTTCAGCGGCGAATCTGGTTAATATTACAACAGGTATCATAAATATATATGTTAGAGCTTAATGACACTTTAACAAAAAAACAATAGGATATTCCCTGGTTTTTGGCTTCGAAATCCCTGAATGCCTTGGGCTTACTCTGTTATCAGTTTTCGAAAGTGGTCAGACCTTCGCGAATAGCATATTTCGTAAGCTCGGCTATACTGTGAATATCAAGCTTATCCATTATTTGCTGACGATATGTTTCGATGGTCTTCACACTTAATTGGAGAGAGGAGGCAATTTGTTTTGTACTTTTGCCTTCGGAGAGAAGCTGGAGCACTTCCCGTTCCCTTGATGTCAGGAGAGAGAAAACCGAAAAATCAATATTCGGGAAAAAACGTACATAATCCTTAATCACAGTGTCAGCTAACTGAGGGCTAATATACGTTCTATTTGCAACCACAGCTCGAATGGCATATGTCAGTTCTTCAAAAGCGCAATCTTTCAGCAGGTAACCCGTGGCACCTGCCTTGAGCATTTCCACTATAAACCGCCTGTCTGAATGCATTGTGAGGGCAACTACTTTGATTCCTGGGGTCCTGGCAATGATTTTATGAGTGGCTTCTATGCCATTCAAACCAGGCATCGCAATATCCATGATAACCACATTGGGCAATCGTTCCATAGCTAACTCGACTATAGTTCTCCCATCTTTAGCTTCTGCAACGACCTCCATATCAGGCTGCTTCTCGAGTAAAGAGCGGAGACCTTCTCTTACAATCTTGTGGTCATCAGCTAAGAGAATCTTTATGCTCATATAACTCCCCATTTATGCTTCCCTCATCTCGTTTAAGCGGCGCAACCAGGGTAACCATTGTCCCATGACCGGGTTTTGATACAATTTCAAAGTGTCCTCCAAGGTAGTCCATTCGCTCGAAGATACTAAAGAGGCCAAATCCTCTACTTTTGTTATCTTGGGTATAAAGTCTGGAGATGTCAAATCCTACTCCATCATCTTCAACCTTGATTTGTATAGTAGACTCATCGCTTCCAAGAGACACCTTAGCATTTCGAGCCTGTGAATGCTTTACAATGTTGATGAGTAATTCACGCACTGCCTGAAACAAAACGACCCGGAGGTCGTTATCCAGTGGTTTGAGCTGATTGTCATCCTCAAATTCTACCAGGATGTTGTGCTGTTCTTTAATTTGTTCGGCAAGCCATTCCACCGCAGCCTCAAAGCCAAGCTCATAGAGAATTGGGGGGCTGAGTTCAAATATTAATGACCGCGTGTCCTGAATAGTCAGAGTGATAAGTTCATAAATTTTTTCTATAGTGCCCGCAAGTTCGGAGGAAGACAGTTCTTTTCGCAGTGCTCCTAAATCGATCTTAGAGATTGCTAAGCTCTGACCGATACGATCATGCAGTTCGGATGCAATACGCCTGCGTTCACGCTCCTCAGTTAATGACAGCTCGGAAGCCATAGTTCGAAGCTGATCTTGATAATTAAGAAGTTTTTCTTCTACCTGTTTGCGCTCGGTGATTTCACTTTGCAATTGTTCGTTAGTCCGTGTGAGTTCGGCTGTGCGCTCTTTTACCAACTCCTCAAGGTGGTCACGGTGTTCCTTTAAATCCATTGCCATTTTGTTAAATGAGGCGGCCAGTCGGCCTATCTCATCATCTGACTCAATTTCCACCTTTACCTCTAAATTTCCCTTGCCAATCTCAGATGAAGCATTGCCAAGTTTTTCTATTGGTTTTGTAATTCTTTTTACCATAAGATATGTCACTGCAGCGCCAATAATCGAAAAAATAATACCTATCAGAATGCCTTTAAATAAAAGATCTTTGAGCTGTTTATTCAATATACTTTTATCGAGTATGACCTGAACGAACCCTATGATACGATCTTTTTCGGGAAACAATTTTTTATCAAAATAAAGAGCATCTTCATTAGGATACGTTACCCCTGTGGTTACAGGTATCCAGAACTCGAATGTGTCAGGAGACCCCTCACGATAAAAGAAAGACCCGGCCTTTTTAATCTTCTCAATTGTATCTTTTCGGTTCTCAGATTCAACGCTTTCTCCCTGTTTCTCTCGTCCGGGTATTTCTTGTTTTATCAATAGCTTTCCTTCCAGATTAAAAATCGTTACTGACAGAACCTCGTCATAGTGCAACAATCCCCTTACAGGGTTTATGAGGAGATTTTCATTTTCAGCAAAGACCCCGAGCCGTGAGTTATACGCAAGAAGCTTCGCAAGTAATTCTCCTCTTCTTATAAGGTTATCTGTCGCTGATTTGCTTTCTTGCAGAACAAAAAAGATGGTAAAAGAGAAAGAAATAATTACGATAAAAAAAGTAATTTTAATGAATGCTTTAACACTAAAACTTTTATTATAATTTTTGTATAAATTGAAAGATTTCACGTATTTTTTTCAGTTAATTATTCTGTCTTTCTTAAAATTTATTATTTATCTTTTTTAATTATACAACTTAATATAATGTATTTTTTTATTATAATGTATTCCTTTAAACTTTAGAACTTTTTAAGATATAGGGGTCGTGGTGAAAAAACCTGCAAGAAAGAAAAAGCCAAAACCCCGTCTTCCTATGGAGGCGGTGTTAAAACTCCGTAGCCATGCTGTGATAACTAAAAAGGATAAGAAAAGATATGATAGAAAGCGTATGAAGCAGCAGACTTTAGAAACCATCAAGGAAGAAAGAAATTCTAAACAAAAACGATAAAAAGGTTGAATTTTTAGCCTTTATCTGATACACTTTTAACCTATGATGGAAGACCGAGAGAAGATATCGGTATTGGAGGTTCTTCTTTTTCTCTCAGGTGAACCAATAACGCTTCCCTCCATAAAAGATGTAATAGAACTCCCTGAGCCTGAAATTAAAAGGCTTATGGATGAGTTAATGGAGCAATACAAAGAACGAAATACAGGGCTACTCATAGTCGAGATCGCCAATGGCTACCAGATGGTGACAAACCCTGAGTATGCAGAGTGGGTGAGGAAATTCAAAAGCATCCATATGGCAAGCAGGCTCTCAGTGCCTGCCCTCGAGACACTCGCGATAATTGCATACAAACAGCCTATAATAAGGGCTGAGATTGAGCAGCTCAGAGGTGTAAATTCAGACAGCGCTATCAGAACTCTTCTCGAAAAGAGGCTTATAAAGGTTATGGGCCGTAAAGAAGCACCTGGCAGGCCTTTTCTTTATGGGACAACGAAGGAATTTTTACAATATTTTGGATTAAAAGACCTTACAGAACTGCCAACCCTTAAAGACTTTATAAGGGAAGAGGCAGCGTAATTCTGGGAGGTGAATATGAAAAGGATTTATTGCTTTTTCGCTATCTTTACACTTATCATTTTTATCTCAGGCGCTACGTATGCTGATACACACTATACAATAAAAAAGGGTGATAATCCCTCAAAGATAGCAAAAAGATTTAACGTCAGCCCACAGGAAATAATAAGGATCAACAATCTGAGGCCAGATAATCTTAAACCTGGCAAAAAAATAGTTATACCGACTCTTAATAAAAAACAAGAAACAAAAACAGCAAAAAAACATTCAAAATCTCTCACTACAGATGCAACTTCAATAAAAACAACTGATATCACAGACAAATCCATCTATCATAAAGTAAAAAAAGGTGATACTTTATCGTCTATATCAAAAAAGTATTCCATCCCAGTCAACGAACTCAAGGAAATAAATAATCTCGGGTCTACAAAGCTGAGACTCGGTCAGCAGCTCATCGTGAAACAGATCGGACCAAAAACCTATACAGTGCGAAAAGGTGATACAATTTATAAGATTGCCAGAAAATTTAACATTGATGCAGAAGAATTGAAAGATATTAACGGCCTTGAAACAGATTCATTAAAACCTGGCGAAAAAATCCATCTTGAACCTGAGGGAGAACTGGATGAACTCAATGTACCGTTTTCAAATGCTCGCATAGATGAAGAGATAGAAAAAATAACTGAATCAAAAGAACTCAGCGAAATGGGTCTAAAAGACAGGGTTATCTTGTTTGCTAAAAAATTACTTAATATTCCTTACAGATTTGGCGGAAGCAGCCTCATGGGCATTGACTGTTCAGCATATGTTCAAAAAGTATATGGTTTTCTCGGAATTGACCTGCCGCGCTCAGCACGGGAGCAGTTCCATGTAGGAGAAGCTATTGACAAAAATGATCTTTCAATCGGAGACCTGGTATTTTTCAGGACCTACGCATCCTTCCCTTCGCATGTAGGGATTTATCTTGGAAATGACCTGTTTATCCATGCCTCGTCAAAGAGTAGAAGGGTCACTATAGACAGCCTCAGTTCACCATACTATCTCAAGAGATTTATTGGAGCAAAGAGACTCATTGCAGAAGAAACTAAAGATATAGTATTAGACTGAAGACAAATACAAAAGCAGCCATATAATCCAGGATATCCCAGCTCCTTATCCCACAGAGAAAATATTTCATTTCTTTTGGATTATAATGACAACATTGGGGTCTGAAAATGACATAGCTGCAATATCATCTAATTTCCCCCCTGTAACTTTTTCATCAGGGTATCCAAGCTTTTCACACACATATATTTTAAGTTGCTGTTGGTGTGTGACGGGTGATGAGTGAAGAAATTTTGCAATTTTTGTGGGATTATTTTCTCTGTCTGTAAGGATTGCAATCTTTTTATATCTTTGGAGCAATAAAGGGATGTCCTTAAGTTCATATTCCAGTTTTCTTCTCTTTGTTGGATCAGGACCGCGGTGAAGGCTCATGAGAAACGCATCATCCCATGGCTCCTTTATCCTTGAGAATGCTATCTGGACGCTTGAGAGGTCAGGAAGTATCTCCACTATGTCTTTCCCAAATTCATTGATAATTCTCCTCCCAATGCCAAAAAACATAGGGTCTCCAGAGGCGAGAAGAGTAATAATAGTTCTGGGTTCTAAGTTTGGAGTTTGGAGTTTTAATTGTATAAAATTAATTGTCTCATCAACACTATCTATCACCATAACCTTATCTTTCACTATCACGAATTCTTCATATCTTTTGAAGACCTCAACAAGCCTATAAGAGGCAAGAATGATTTCTGAATTAAAGATAATCTCTTTTGTCCTTTCATCAAAAGGTTTATAGCCAATTCCTATGACATAGATTTTAGTCATACATATACCTTACAATAATTGAGTTCTACATGAAAATAATACCATCTTCTATTCTCTCTTGAAAAAATAAATTTTTATTACTTATTATTAACGCTAAACACAAACTGATTACTCTATTGGAGAAAACAATGAAACTTACTGAAGGAGAACTGAAACGATACCACAGACAGATGATGATGCATGGATGGGGTGAAACAACACAGGAAAAACTCAAGAACTCAACTGTATTCGTCGCAGGAGCAGGGGGTCTTGGTTCACCTGTATCAATATATCTTACTGTTGCAGGAATAGGCCATATAAGGATCTGTGATTTTGATTCTCCTGACCTGACAAACCTCAACAGACAGATACTCCATAACCATACAAGGATAGGCACGAATAAAGCAATTTCAGGGAAACTCACCATCTCAGAACTGAACCCGAATGTAAAAGTAACTGCACTTACTGAGAGGATAGTTTCTGAAAATATCGATGAGCTTGTGGATAACGCAGAGATTATTATTGACTGTATGGACAACTTCCCTACAAGGTATATATTAAATGAATCTGCGATCAGGAAGAATATCCCTATGGTTCACGGAAGTATATGGGGCATGGATGGGAGGCTCACTTTTATAAAATCTCCTGAGACACCTTGCCTTCGCTGCATTTTCCATGAGCCACCTCCAGGCGAGGTCTTCCCTGTTCTCGGTGCAACCCCTGGTGTGATAGGCTCACTTCAAGCCCTTGAAACCATTAAATATCTTACAGGCATAGGTAAAAACATCAAAGGAAAACTTCTCGTGTGGGATGGAGGCAAGACTGAATTCAGAATTTTTAAGGCTGTAAAAGACCCAAATTGCCCTGTATGCGGATCTAAATAGAACTTCACCCAGCCTCATACATCACTTTACCCATTTCTGATATATCATACCCCCCAAGCCCGACTACCATTTCCTTAAATTCACTGTCTTCCTTTATAATGTTTACGAGATGCTGGAGCATTTCTGTCTCGAAGAATTCACGAGGTATTGCCAGATCATACCTTTCTTTTGCAACAGGAATGAAATCGAGATTGAGTGCCATTGCTGATGCGAGAATCGCAAGGCCTGTATCTGCAACACCTGTGAGCACCGCTGATGCAACACCCATATGTGTATATTCTTCCCTCTCATAACCTTTCACGTTTTCTGGCCTTATACCGAGATCTCTCAAACACTTGTCTGTGAGAAGTCTCGTTCCTGCACCTGACTGCCTGTTCACAAACACCACATCGCTCCTTGTCAAATCCTCAAATCCTTTTATGT
>JAOUJR010000082.1 GCA_029883145.1 Nitrospirota bacterium | reverse complement strand
ACGAACAAATTGGAAAAACCTCTGAATTGTGTAGCTACCTCAATCGCTTTTCTCATAGAATGGACTATCCGATGTGCACTTTCAGTGTCAATGAAAGCCTTGAAGAACTTATTGTCCTTATAAATAGATTTGCTCATCAGAAGAGGATTGGTCTTGAAAAAGATTTTCAGAAAAACCTTCCCATGATTTACAGTGATCCATCAAGAATTCAACTCATCATTTTTTCCCTTATTGAGGAAATGATAAATAAATATGACAAAAATAGTCGGATTGTTATTAAAACAGAGTCCTTAAAGGACTCGCTAATGGTTCAGATTACACCGAAAGGAAACGTGGTAACGTCTGTTGGAGAAACAAGACTAAGCTCGTTTGAAATACTGCAGGATGTCATTCGTCAGTTAGGCGGTAATCTCTTTCAAGACGATAAAGAGGTAAAGATTACCCTCCCCCTGTCCGAACAAGCTCTCACAGAAACAAATTAATTCTGAGTGTAGATGATTACCACAAATATATTGAAAATCAGATATTTCCCATGAAGAAACCTGAAAAGAAATATCCTTACCAGGGTTTAGTCTGCAAAATTTCCTTTATATGTTCTTTCTGTTTTTTCTCAATGATAAGAACTCTTTTGCGTTTTGCCTCGGCAATCTTACCAATTATTTTGTTCAGAAATAAAGGCTTCTCTATAAAATCCACTGCTCCAGATTTCATAGCTTCAACGCCTTTCTCCAAAGTACCATGACCTGTGAGCATAATAATCTGGAGATCTGGATTTTCACTCTTAATACGTTTTAATGTTTCGATACCATCCATTCCAGGCATAACAAGATCGAGAACAATCGCATCAAACTCTTTACTCTTTACCAGTTTTACAGCCTCCTCACCATTTGTAGCTGTATCTACTTTCATTCCACGTCCCTGTAATCTCTGGGCAAAAATTTTCAGAAACTGTTCCTCATCATCAACTATTAAAACATTGGCTTCAAGTTCCTCAGGCATATTATTCTCCTCCTGGTTTTGACTTATTGTTTTCTTCATTTTTCATTATTTCACGTGCGGTATCAAACTCTCCTTCCTCTGCAAATGCAATTGCTGACATAGTAAGCTCGAGTTTCTTCTTGTATGCTGCTTTGATTTTATCTACCAATGTCTCAATATCGACCGGTTTCTTTAAAAAATCAAAAATTCCCAGTTTTTCTGCCTCTTCCTTGTCTTTTTCAGTACCATGAGCGGTTAAAATAATCACCTGAGTTTTTGGATAGGCCTTCTTTATTTGCCGGAGAACTTCCATTCCATCCATACCTGGCATTCTCAAATCCAAAACCATTACATCAGGCTCTTGCTCTTTAGCAAAGGATACAGCTTGTTCCCCATCATAGACTGTATCGGTTTTAAGATCTCTCATCTGTAATCTCTTGGAGAGGGTCTTCACAAAATCTACTTCGTCATCAACAAGCAATACTTTCATCTCTCTCATAAATTCCTCCCTTGCCTTAGAACAAGTATCAGAAAACTCTGTAACCCTTACTGAAACTATAGAAACTCTGTACTTATCTTAAAAGCTATTTGCCTTGTAAGTTAGTCCTCAATAATGACAACACCAAACCATATATTAACGCCTTTTAAAGCAGGAATTGGAGCATGAGCAGGCTCGTCAGCCTTAACATATCTGACAGCCTCTTCTCTAAGATCAGCCTCAGCGAATGTTACAGCAACCATTAAGTTTTCAAATTTTTCAAAAATTCTTTTTATATTCATATTCACAATGAAATCATATGAAAATTTATTAAAATTATTAATGTTTTATTATCAATAGTTTAGATATATTTATACTAATTTGTCAAGGCATTTAAAGTTATTGTATTTGATTTGTTAATAATAATATAATAAATCACTTGCTAATTAATGTTATTATAATATTTCAAAAATATTCTTCATTAAAGAGTAAAAGGAGAAGAGCATGTGGAAAAAAACCATTCATATCCTTGCAATATTGTTAATAGTAATGATTATATTTGACACTGCCTATTGTAATGATAAAGAAATGGTGGAGGAAGCAACTAAAGTTTCCTCCCTTGTATGGTGGATGTGGCCACTTATTTTATTTGCTGTAACATTTATATTAGGTATTTTTGCTGTTTTAGGAGGAGTTGGCGGAGGCGTGCTCTTTGTACCCATTGTTGGAGGTTTCTTCCCATTTCACCTAGATTTTGTCAGAGGGGCTGGCCTTCTTGTAGCCCTTTCAGGAGCACTTGCAGCAGGTCCAGGATTGATCAGAAAAGGCCTGGCAGATTTAAGACTGTCATTACCTATAGCACTTATTGCTTCTGCAAGCTCAATCGTTGGTGCAATGTTAGGTCTTGCACTCCCTATAAATATAATTCAAACTGCTTTAGGTGGAACTATTCTTGGCATTGTAGCGATTATGCTTATAGCAAAAAAATCAGAATATCCTGAAGTTAAACAGGCTGATTCTCTCTCAACCGCACTCAGAATAACTGGTGTCTATCACGAGGCATCAACCGGACATGAGATTAACTGGAAAATACATAGAACTGCACAAGGTCTTATTACATTCATTGTCATCGGTATCATGGCTGGCATGTTCGGGCTTGGTGCCGGATGGGCTAATGTGCCTGTCCTGAATCTGATGATGGGGGTTCCCTTAAAGGTATCAGTAGCAACAAGCAAGTTTTTGCTTTCGATTACAGATACATCTGCTGCATGGATATATTTCAATAGCGGAGCTGTTTTGCCGATGATAGTAGTTCCATCAATAATTGGTATAATGCTTGGCTCAATAGTAGGTGTAAGAATTCTGGCAAAGACAAAGCCTGTAGCTATCCGATATATAGTTTTAACCATGCTTCTCTTCGCAGGTCTGAGAGCATTACTTAAAGGCCTTGGAATATGGACATAATTATCTAAAGGAGGCTGAAACTTATGGCTGGAAGAATAAAGGCGACAGAAGAGCAACTTGCATATGCGCGCATCCTTGATAAGGGAATGAAGATAGGGTTGCTTATACTCATTATTACATTTGTTATCTACCTATCTGGTATTCTACCCCCCTATTTAATACTTAGTGATCTTCCAAAATACTGGAGCATGTCTGTGCATAAATATCTTGAATATACAGGTATCAATCCAGGATGGGCATGGGTTGACATGGTTTATAAAAGTGATTTTCTTAATTTCATTGGAATAGCTTTTCTGGCAGGTGTCACCATAGTATGTTACTTTCGAATTATTCCTATTTTATTCAAAAGAAAAGACATTGTTTACGTTACAATTGCTGTGTTAGAAATCTTAGTACTTATGTTTGCTGCTTCAGGGATATTGAAGGCAGGAGGACATTAAAATGACTGAAAAAGAATCAATTCTTCAATGCCCAACGGTTTTACATGACAATCAAAACTGCCTCAGAAACCGAATATCATTCTCAAAGAATAACCTTATATCATCAATTGAATATTTGAGCATCGTCAACCTTTCTACCCCCATACCAAAGGCAAACCCTGTATAAAACTCGGGGTCATATCCAACCATCTCGAATACTTTCGGATGGATCATCCCTGCCCCTAATATCTCAAGCCACCCGGTATTCTTGCATACCCTGCATCCCTTACCTGAACAGAAATTACAACCGATGTCTATCTCTGCACTTGGCTCAGTAAATGGAAAATAACTCGGTCTAAACCTGACAGGTGTTTCAACACTAAAAAAACTATAGATAAATGATTCCAGAACGCCTTTCAGATCACTAAAGGCAATATCGGTATCAACCATGAATCCCTCTACCTGATGAAACATTGGTGTATGAGAAATATCCGCATCACACCTGTATACTTTACCCGGAGCAATAACTTTCAGAGGTGGTCTCCTTTTCTCCATAACTCGTATCTGGACAGGTGAAGTATGGGTTCTCAGGAGAACGTCATCAGAAATATAAAATGTATCCTGCATGTCTCTCGCAGGATGATCCTTTGGTATATTGAGCGCTTCAAAATTATAGTAGTCGAGTTCGACCTCAGGTCCTTCTTCAACTTCAAATCCCATTGTCAGGAATATATTCACAATTTCATACAGAACTTTATTGATAGGGTGTTCCCTGCCAAATGGCACAACCTTACCCGGAAGGGTTATATCTATTGTCTCAGAAAGAATACGCTTTTTATGTTCCTCTTCTTTGAGGCGATCCTCTATCTTCTTTAACTCAGCATCAATGAAACTTTTTAGTTCATTCACTGCCTTGCCGAATTCAGGCCGTAATTCAGGAGAGATTGACGAAAGGGTCTTGAGTTGTGAGGTCACAAGACCCTTCTTCCCTAAGTATTTTATCCTTAATTGTTGGATTTCACTTACAGAAGTAACTGATTGTGATTCTTTAAAAAATATTTTTTTTAGAGAAAGGACAATGTCATCCACTTTTATTTCTAATTTTTCACTTTCTCAACAAGCTGACTGAAAGCAGACGGATCATTGTAAGCCATATCAGCAAGTGCCTTTCTGTTTAGCGTAATATTTGCTTTTTTCAGTCCGGATATAAACTGGCTATACGTAAGCCCTAATGCACGTACTGCAGCATTTATCCTGATAATCCAGAGAGCACGAAATTCTTGCTTCTTTGCTTTACGATCCCTGTATGCATACTGAAGTGCCTTATCAACCGCCTCTGCAGCGCTCCGATAGAGTCGGCTCTTCGCACTGTAATAGCCTTTTGCCCTTTCTAATACCTTTTTTCTTCTTCTCCTTGTCTTGAATCCACCTTTTGCCCTTGGCATCTATTCCTCCTCATTCGTGATGCGTGAAACGTAACGAGTAATGTGTATTCTTTTTATTCAACCCCGTCACGTATTACTGTTATTTGTATGGTAGCAGTCTCTTCACATGAGTATATTCAGCATCTGAGACCAGAGAGGATTTTCTGAGTCTTCTTGTTCTCTTCGCAGATTTACCTGTGAGAAGATGGCTCTTATAACCGCTCCACCTCTTTATTTTCCCTGTACCTGTAACTTTAAACCTTTTTGCAGCCCCTCTATGTGTCTTCATCTTTGGCATTTAATCCTCCCTTAAACTGTGAAACGAGAAATAGGAAATGAGAAGTTATGATTTCATTTCTCATTTCCAATTTCTCGTTTCTTACTTATTTTGGCGCGATCACCATTGTGATGTGATTACCCTCAAGTTTGGGTATTTGTTCAATAGTAAATTTTCCTGTGAGTATTTTTTGAATCTTCTCAAAGACCTTCATACCAAGTTCAGGTCTGATAATTTCTCTACCCCTGAAAAACATCGTTATCTTGGCCTTATTACCCTCATCAAGAAAACGCCTTATATTTCTTACCTTTAATTCAAGGTCGTGTTCGGTGATTTGTTGCCTGATCTTCACCTCTTTTACATCTATCGTCTTCCTCTGTGTTTGCTTTTTGCTTAACTGGTACCTATATTTACCGAAATCAAGTATTTTACAGACTGGCGGGGTAACATTCGCTGCTACCTCGATAAGATCAAGGCCTTTCTCATCAGCAATCTTCAATGCATCACTCAGTGGCATAACACCAAGTTGTTTCCCCTCGTTGTCTATAAGCCGTACCTCCTTAGCCCTAATTTGCTCGTTGATCCTTATATCTCTTGTTATGCTCTCACCTCCTGAAATTAAAATTCCAATATTTTATTCTTTATCCTGTCTTTTAAGATAGCGATAAATTCCTCTATTTTCAGCAGCCCAATGTTTTCTCCACTCCGCTTTCTCAAGGTCAGTTTTTGTTCAGAAACTTCTTTGTCGCCTATTATAACCAAATAAGGCACTTTTCTCATAGTGGCATTCCTGATTTTATAACCAATTTTTTCATTTTCGAGATCCAGCGAAGTCCTTATACCTTCTGATCTTAACCTCTCTGAGGTTTTTACTGCATAATCAGAATGCCTTTCTGCAATGGTGAGAACCTTAACCTGAACAGGTGAAAGCCATAGAGGAAACGCTCCTGCATAATGCTCTATTAATATCCCGAAAAATCTTTCCAATGAACCCATAAGTGCCCTATGTATCATTATAGGTCTATGCTCTTTCCCGTCACCCCCTCTATATACCATATCAAACCTCTCAGGGTTATTGAAATCAACCTGTATAGTACTGCACTGCCACGGCCTATTGAGAGAATCTTTAACCTTTATATCTATCTTGGGTCCATAGAACACACCTTCTCCCGTATCTATGTCATAAAGAAGCCCTTTTATCTCAAGTGCCCTCTTGAGGGCACTTGTTGACCTTTCCCAGTTGTCAAGACTTCCTACATATTTTTCAGGTCTTGTCGAAAGATAGACATCATACTGTTCAAAACCAAAAACTCCGAGGATGAAAAGAGTGAAATCAAGAACATTTAATATCTCATCTTCTATCTGGTCTTCCATGCAGAATATATGCGCATCATCCTGTGTAAACCCCCTCACTCGTAAAAGTCCATGGAGTACACCGGAACGTTCGTATCTATACACAGTTCCCAACTCTGCGTATCGTACAGGAAGTTCCTTATAACTTCTCAATGACGTTTTATACACATGAATATGAAATGGACAATTCATGGGCTTAATTTCGTAGTCTATCCCGTCAATCTCCATTGGAGAATACATATTCTCTTTGTAAAAATCGACGTGGCCACTCTTTCTCCACACATCCAGTTTTGCAATATGAGGTGTATAAAGGATTTTATAACCTGCCTTGTAGTGCTCATCAAGCCAGAAATCTTCTATCGTTCTTCTTATCAATGCACCTTTGGGGTGCCAGATGATAAGTCCAGCGCCTATCTCTTCACTCATACTGAACAGGTCGAGCTCCTTGCCAAGCTTCCTATGATCTCTCTTCTTCACCTCCTCGAGGAAATGAAGATATTCCTTTAGATCATTTTCATCTGTAAAGGATGTGCCGTAAATTCTCTGGAGCATCTTGTTTTTTTCATTTCCACGCCAGTATGCACCTGCAACACTGAGCAATTTAAATGCAGAAACCTGTCCTGTTGAATCAATATGGGGTCCCCTGCAGAGGTCTATAAATCCACCCTCTTCATAGAGAGATACATCATTATCCTCTATCTCCTTGAGAAGCTCAACTTTATAATCTTCACCCAGCCTCTTAAAGAGAACAATTGCTTCTTCCTTCGATATCACCTTGCGCACAAATACATTGTTCTGTTCTATAATATCCAGCATTTTCTTTTCTATCGCAGTGAGATCCTCAGGTGTGAAGGTCCTCTCTCTATCGAAATCATAATAAAAACCATCGTCTGTGGCAGG
>JAOUJR010000081.1 GCA_029883145.1 Nitrospirota bacterium | reverse complement strand
GGCTTCGTTCAGGAACTGATATTGCCTTCTTGGGAGGTATGATCAAGTACATCCTGGACAATAAGCTCTATGATGAATTTTATGTCAAGAACTACACCAATGCTTCTTTCATTGTGAACCCTAAATACAGCTTTGATGATGGGCTTTTCTCGGGCTATAATCCCCAGAAAAGGTCTTATGACAAGTCAACATGGGCATTGGAAAAAGATGAAAAGGGAATTCCGAAACAGGATTTGACCCTTCAAAATGAGAGATGTGTATTCCAGCTTCTCAAGAAACACTATTCAAGGTATACCCTTGAGAAAGTCACTGCAATCACAGGAACCCCTCAAGCTGACCTGGAAAAAGTCTATAAGACATATGGTTCCACCGGAGCCCCTGGAAAGGCTGGTACTGAACTGTATGCAATGGGTTGGACTCAACATACGGTTGGGGTTCAGAATATCCGAGCCATGGCAATGATTCAGTTGCTTCTTGGCAATATGGGAATTGCTGGCGGCGGTGTTAATGCCTTGAGAGGTGAGTCAAATGTGCAGGGTTCAACTGATCATGCATTACTGTTCCACATCATTCCTGCTTACATGCCTACACCAAGGGCAAAATGGGCTACCCTCGCTGATTATAACAAAACCACTCCTTCTACAAAGGATCCAAGAAGCGCCAACTGGTGGAAAAATAGACCTAAATATATTGTCAGCCTTTTGAAATCTATGTACGGTGACAAGGCAACCAAAGAAAATGATTTTGGATATTCCTGGATGCCCAAGCTCGATGATACACAAAATGCCTCTTGGTTGATGCTATTTGACGAAATGTACAAGGGAACTTTCACAGGTTTCTTTGCCTGGGGCATGAACCCCGCTTGCTCAAGTGCAAACGCTGGGAAAGTCCGTCAGGCCATGGCAAAACTTGACTGGATGGTTAACGTCAATGTTTTCGACAGTGAAACAGGGTCTTTCTGGAAAGGTCCGGGAATGAATCCCAAGAAAATCAAGACCGAAGTCTTCCAGCTTCCATGTGCAGCTTTTATGGAAAAGGAAGGCAGCATCACTAACAGTGGCCGCTGGAGTCAGTGGCGCTATAAAGCAGCCAATCCTCCAGGTGACGCAAAACCTGATGGGGATATAATGTATGAGCTGTTTAAGAAGGTCCAAGCCCTTTATAAAAAAGATAAGAAGGCGGTCTTCCCAGATCCTATTTTGAATTTAAAGTGGGACTATGAAACCAAAGGACACTTCGATATCCACAAAGTAGCCAAAGAGATAAACGGTTACGACCTCACTACCGGGAAATTAGTTGCAAACTTCACGAAACTGAAAGACGATGGAACCACCTCATGTGGTAACTGGCTTTTTTCCGGCAGTTATACAGAGGCTGGAAACATGGCTGCCCGGAGGAAAAAGACTGATCCAACCGGATTGGGTCTCTATCCGGAGTGGGCATGGACATGGCCTGTCAACAGAAGGATTATTTACAATCGTGCCTCTGTTGACCTGGATGGAAATCCGCGTGATCCAAAGCGGCCATTACTTAAATGGGACGCTGCAAATAAGAAATGGGTTGGCGATGTTCCGGATGGAGGATGGCCTCCTATGGGTACCAATGGGTTCTATCCATTTATCATGAAGCCCGATGGAGTAGCTCATATCTTCGGTCCTGGGTTAGCAGACGGGCCATTCCCTGAACATTATGAACCGTTAGAATGCCCGATTGAGAAGAACATCATGTCCAACCAGAGGATAAATCCAGCTATAAAAATATTTAAGGGAGGTCCGGATACATTCGCTACCTGCGACCCAAGGTATCCTTTTGTTTGCTCCACATATCGTGTAACTGAGCACTGGCAGACCGGCGTACTCACTCGCTGGCTCCCATGGCTTATTGAAGCAGAGCCTCAACTGTTCTGTGAAATGAGTGTAGAACTTGCTAAGTTAAAAGGGATCGAAAATGGTAGCAGGGTTCTCGTAGAGACCTCAAGGGGTAAGGTAGAGGCAGTAGCAATTGTTACTCCCCGTCTTAAACCCTTCAACATTGCTGGTCAGACCATTCACCAGATAGGAGTACCCTGGCATTTCGGATGGCTCCATCCAAAGGATGGCGGGGATAGTGCCAACTTGCTGACTCCTACAGTTGGGGATCCCAACACAATGATTCCGGAATCAAAGGCCTTTATGGCCAATGTAACGAAAATTACTAAAAAACCGGCCAAGAAGGCCAGGAAAGGCTAAGGGGAGGTGATAAACTATGGCAGATAAATCCTTTTTCGTAGATACAACAAAATGCACAGCCTGCCGGGGGTGCCAGATAGCCTGTAAGCAATGGAATAAGAATCCCGGTACAAAAACCATTCAGCGAGGAACTCACCAGAACCCTGAAGATCTTTCTTTTTCCACTTTCAAATTAGTCAGGTTTAACGATTTTGAGGTGAATGGACAACCGAAATGGTATTTCTTCGCTGATCAGTGCAGACACTGCGTTGAACCACCATGTATGTACACAGCTCAATCATTTGGTTCTAAAGCTATTATTCGGGACCAGGTGACCGGAGCAGTGCTTTATGACAAGAAGGTAAAAATAAAGGCAGCGGATTTTAAGAAAGTCAGAGAATCCTGCCCATGGGATATACCTCGTTGGGATGAAAAGACAGAGGGAATGGCCAAGTGCACGATGTGTATTGACAGGATTAAAGAAGGGCTTTTGCCAGCCTGTGTGAAAACCTGTCCTACAGGCGCTATGAACTTCGGGGATCGTGCTAAGATTATTGATATGGCCAAGAAGAGACTGAAAGAGGTAAAGGCTACAAATCCTAAGGCCCAGCTTCTGAATGCTGAAACTCATCGTACCATATTCCTTGTTATTGATGACCCAAAGAAGTACCACAAGTATGCTGCAGAAAACGATGTCGGAATTACGAGGATTGCGGCTATAAAGAAATTAATTCAGCCTTTTGTGAATCTCTCTCGCATTACGGGGTAACTATTAGTTAGATAAACACAGTTATATATGGCTTGTTTCGAGGGTTCCTCGAAACAAGCCATATTTTTTAAAAATTATTTTTATGAATAAATCAATTGATTTAGAAAATATAAAAGAGCAGATTCGTCGGCTTAAGGAAAAGATGCCTGTTTATAAAGACATTTTGACATTTTATGAAAAGATTGTCACGAAACAGGCAGATATTAGACCTTCTATTGAAGTTCCATCAGTAGAAATAGAAGCGGATTTAAAAAAGCTACAAACAAAAGAGGGATTCTCCCTTATCAACAAAGAGGATTTTATATTGGATATTCCTTCTTCGATTGTATTATTTAACTACTTATGCGAAATTGGGGAAAATACAACTGATAAAATGGAAGCAGATATCCATGCAATAGAACAATCCATTAGAAATGGCACTATAGAACTGGAAGAGCTGATAAAAAGGCATTTTGATGACGATTATCTGGATAAAATAGCAAGAGATCTTGACATAAACAAGGCATTATTCAAATTTTTTATTCACACGAGCATAAAGCCCTCCATTGATGTAAATGTTGATAGACTTAAGCATAGAGTTGACCTGAAACTCTGGAACAAAGGGTATTGTCCGATTTGTGGTTCATTACCCCAGATGTCCGAACTGAGAGGAGAAGGCCAGCGTTATTTTATGTGTTCCTTTTGCAGTTTTAAGTGGCAAGGCGAGCGCATGATGTGTCCCTTCTGCGAAAATAGGAATCATAAAGATCTCCAGTATTTTTCTGTAGAGGGAAATGAAGTTCATCGAATAGATATTTGTAACAAATGCAAACAATTCATAAAGACTATTGATACACGCAAACTCGACTATGAACCAGATTTGAACTTAGAGGATATCACTACTCTACATCTCGATATCTTAGCCTCTCAGAAAGGTTTTAAAAGGCCTGTCCCAACCCCTTGGGGTCCGTAATCATTCTTGATCTTCTTTCATATTTTTAAGAACGAGAATTGCAAAAATTATCATTCACTATTATAAAAATAAACATAGAGCTTAGAGCAGTTCCCAATGATTTATAATTTCAAACAAGAGGCAAGTAATTGATAGAGACACTCACATTGGCCAAGGTTAGACAACACTTTCCTCGACCTCAAGTTGAGGACGTTTCATCTGAAATAACTCAACAGATGATACGTTTATCAGGTCATATACGTCCAGGTATGTCAGTGGCTATTACTGCAGGGAGCCGGGGCATAAATAATATTGCACTTATTTTACAAACTATAGTAAAAACACTGCGCATAATGGGAGCGGAACCCTTTATTGTTTCTGCAATGGGAAGTCATGGTGGTGGCACAGTAAGCGGTCAGAAAAGTATTTTACATAATCTCGTCATTACTCCGGAGAGAATCGGCGCACCATTGAAAATCACTTCTGATGCAGTAGAAATCGATACTACACCAAGTGGACATATTTTATATATAGATTCAGAAGCAATGAAAGCAGACGGAATCTTACTCGTGAACCGGATTAAACCGCACACTGCTCTTGGCGATAACATGGCAAGCGGCTTATTGAAAATGCTGACTGTAGGACTTGGAAAAGTCCCGGGAGCTATGCAGGTACACAGATTAGGCGCATCGGGCATTTATCAAGCCATTATGGAGATGGCACAGATGGCACTGAAAAAATTACCAGTGTTAGGAGGTTTAGCAATAGTAGAAAATGGTTATATGGAAACCGCCAAAGTAGAATTATTTTTACCTGAGGAGATGGATGAGGGAGAACGAAAATTGCTGAAGCTTGCGAGCAGTCTCTTGCTATGCCTCCCTTTACAGGAGTTAGACCTCTTGATTGTTGAGGAGATGGGTAAAAATTACAGTGGCACCGGGATGGATACACATGTTATCGGTCGCTGGAAAATTCAAGGATTCCTTGAACCAGATTCACCTAAAATAAAACGTATTGTTGTGTTACGCCTTTCAAATGCCTCTGAGGGCAATGTAAATGGGATTGGACTTGCTGATTTCACAACTCTCAAATTAATTCAGTCTATTGACTGGAATGCTACGTTGACTAATATCCGCACTACCGGATTCTGGCTTCGTGGGTTCTGTCCTCCATTCCTTGAAAGCGACCGTGAAGCAATTACATGGGCTCTTGAAAGTCTGCAAATGCCTCAGGGAACTCCTCTCTCAGCAGCACGAATACGCAATACCCTTCACTTAGAAGAACTATGGCTGAGCGCTCAAGTATTAAAGGCAGCATCACACTGCGAGCAGATAGGACCATTTAAGCCCCTCCGATTCAATCAGGAAGGCGAGCTCGTACCAGAAGAATAACAGTGAGGTCTATTTCAGCTTCTCAAGCTCTTTAACAAGATTCTCAAGATGCGGCCTTTTGTTAATATCGTGTATATCTATATATCGAATGATTCCCTTTTTGTCGATAACAAAAAGTGCCCTTTCAGATACACCATTAGAACGCAACACACCGTATTTATCTGCAACTGCACCGTGTGGCCAGAAGTCTGAAAGCACAGGAAACCATAACTTCCCCATTGGTGTGGTCCATGCATATAAGGTCGGGATGTTATCCACAGTAATACCAATCAGGATCGCATCATATTTATCGAAGTAATTCTTTGCGATATTGTAACCCGGCCATTGATCTGAGCACACAGGGGTCCAGGCTGCGGGGACAAAAGAGATAACCACATTCTTTTTCCCAAGGTACTGGTTCATGGATACTTTCTCCCCGGAAATAGCTGGCAGGGTAAAGTCAGGGGCCTGGTCTCCAACCTTGAGCTTAGGAACGCTATCAATAGGTTTAAGGGTACCTGGCTGGTAAATATAGTCCTTGAACATTTCTGACAGGCATTGGTCAGTTGTAATAAAGGTAATGATAGAGATAATCCAAATTATCAAGATAAGTCTTGTGATTCTCTTTTTATTCATAGTCAATCCTCCTATTTTAACCCGGAACGTTTACGTATCATTTTCAAAAAATCTTCAGCGTTCTTGATAGTCCCCAGTTCTGAATAAATGACCTGATGGGTTCCTTTCTTATTGATTTTGATTGCAATGAAGTAAGGAGTTCTGACCTCTCCACACGCTTTATGAATAGAAAAATCTTCATCCTGGAAAAGCGGGAAAGGGATATCATAAGTTTTTCTAAAGGTATCAACTTCAAAGGGAGTATTTCCTGCTCCGATACCGATAATTTTAATCTTACCTTTCAGATCCGGGTTTTTCTCTATGAGATTGAAAAGTTCGTTTACTATAGGAGCTTCTTTCTGACAGTAAGGACAGTACATGCTGTATATTTCTATAATCACGACATTTGCCTTTATCTGTGGTATGGTGAAAGAACCATCTCCCTTAAGCCCGAGGTAGTTTTTTCCCTCCGGACTTTTTGGCATTTGAAGTTTTATATCTGGCAGCATACCGCCCTCTTTTGGTGGCTCGTTCGCTGCGAGGGCAACAGCAACAAATCCTGAAAAAAGAAAGATAATTACTGTTATTGAGATGATTGTTTTTTTCATTGCTTTTCCTCCAATACGCAGGATATTTATATTATTTACTCTTAATATTACTATTGACTTATCTCAGGATATTGTCAAGGATTTTCTTATCCCTTACCGATCATCCTGTTCATGCTTCCAGTCTTATAGCCATCGAGGTCAACGGATATAAATTTATACCCAAGAGATTTTAATGTTTCAGAAATAATCTTTCTTTTTTCCGGCACCAATAATAACTCAATTTCATCCTCTCCAACCTCAATCCTCGCACTCCCATTATGATCTCTTACCCGTATTTCATGAAATCCAAGAGACCTAAGAAAGTCTTCTGCTTTTTCTACACGTCGTAAAGCCTCTTTTGTTATCCTCTGTCCATAGGGAAACCTCGAAGAAAGGCATGGAGAGGATGGCTTATCCCATGTGGGAAGACCAAATTGTCGTGAAAGTTCTCTGACCTTTTTTTTTGAAATTTTTACCTCTATCAGCGGGCTTCTCACCTTGTATTTTGTCGCAGCCTTTCTGCCGGGTCTGTAATCTGAAGTATCATCAACATTACTGCCATCAAGAACAAACTTGTATCCTTCAGAAGATGCGATACCTGAAAGCTTTTTGAACAATTCATCCTTGCAGAAAAAACATCTGTCAGGAGTGTTATTCACAAAATCCTCTATTGAAAACTCTTCTGTCTTTATAATCCTGTGCTCTATCCCGAATTCTGAGCTCATTTTCTTTGCCATGAGGATGTCGCCAGAGGGTATTGTTTCTGAAACTGCTGTTACCGCAAGAGTTCTAATGCCTGAAATTTGCAGTGCCTTCAGAAGAAAGGTGCTATCAACACCTCCAGAGTAAGCAAGCACAGCGCTCTGCATGTTTTTCAGAATTTCTATGAGTTTATCTAATTTATTGTTTTTCATAAATAGGAAGGCAGGGGATAGCCCTGGGAGTGGTTTTTAAT
>JAOUJR010000080.1 GCA_029883145.1 Nitrospirota bacterium | reverse complement strand
CGAGGCAAGCGTATCATAATCATCCATCCCATATGTGTTCACAATAACGTCCTCTCTCAAATCGTTTGCATATTCTTTCTTGACGGTATCTACCATCTTCATAAAGCGGGCATTCATCCTGAGTCCCCGGAGAGCCCCCTCAGTCAAGCCTGCATACGTGGCAATTTCACCCAGTGTCAGTGCGCCGACATAAATGTGCAGCAGTGCGCTACGGCGAACGGCAAGACTTTCATCCTTAACTTCGGCAATCCTTTTTTGCAACCACTTTGTACTGTCAATTCTTTGTTTCACTTTGAAGTGCCTCTCTTAACCATTTTAATAAAATAAGGGCCTCACTCGCCATTTACCTGATTTATTCTCCGCTGCTCTGCCTGAGACTGTGCTTGGGCACCACCAAATAGCAGTGGTTATGCTTTTAGTATTGTTTCTGAGCAAGCGTTGCGACTGTCAGTGGAAACGTAGGGACACTTCCCATTTTATTAGAGTGGAAACGTAGGGACACTTCCCATTTTATTAGTAGGTAACATAATTCCCGGAGAGACACCCTGTTATTAATGGAAATCATCATATTTCATTGTGTTCCAACTATGTGGGTTTGCAGGTGGAGCAGATAGACAGATATACAACAAGTTCATGGTTCACTGCCTATAAGAAGTTAATGTGGAATTTGGTGAAGGATATAGTGTTCGCGGAAGATATGGCGAGTGAGCAGTTGATCAAAAAAAGAACTATAACTTTCGGTGCTTTTCTCTATGATATAAATGGTTAAATGAAGCAATGAATCAGTTTCGCTTAAATTTTTGACGAGGCAATTCGAATGCTTGACAGAGGCATAGTGTGCCGCTATAATTATGCTAAAGTTAAAGTAGTTTTTATACCTGAGTAAAAACGAAAAATAAAGGAGGTGCAGAGATGAGGAAAGGATTAGTATTAGGAGCAATTATTCTTGCAGGTATTTTGCTGTTCGGGACGCAGGCAATGGCGTATGATTCTATTCTCTTTCCCTACTTCTCAAGCGGCGGAGGTGACATGACCTTTGTCCAGATTCTCAACGTGGCTTCAGTCGGCACTCCTGGTGTTGGCACAACCCAGGGAAAACTGAATTATGTGTATGTATATAATTCGGGGAATGAAATCTGTACACATTATGATGATTCGGGTAAGATCACGAAAAACGACATTCTTCTGTATGAAGTGACAGGGCAGATCGCAGGACAGCTTCTTCCCGGTGACACCACATCCACATCGCCAAAGCTGACTGTGTCGCCTGCATGGGGATTTCTCGTTGTTGAGCAGAACAGCTCTAATTTTGCTTCAGGTCAAGAAGGTTCTTTAATGGGACAGGCGATTATCGTGAATGCCAATACCGGCACGGGGATTATCTACAATGCAATCAACGACCCTGATGAGTACGATGGTGACAATTACTTCCTTTATAATGCAGGTTATGAGCATTATCTCACCTTTTTACCGACGACCTATGCATCCACTGTCTTTTATCTGTTCCCGGTATTCATCGTTGATCTCACCGAGGATGTATTCTATTCGCTTGTTGAAATCGGGCACAATCCATGGTCAGAGAATAATGAAGGCGTCTATGACAACAATGAGTCTTTGAAATCAGGCATTAAGACAATACCTGTGGGCTGTTATTGTCCGGGAGAAATAGTGGCATTGGAAAATTTAAACCAAGATTTAGCAGCCGGATGTGGTCATTTTGCTTTTCCGATTGAATCAGCCAATTTCCAGTTCACACTTGCTGAGCTCATGAGCGGCGCCCAGTACAATGCAGTGAAGGGGACCGGCGGATGGATGGGCATCTACTGGCAGCTCTGGGGCTATGCTTACAAGATTGTATCGAGCAGTCTCTTTGGAATGTCCAAGTCCTCGATGGTTTACGAGCCGCAAGATGGTTCTCATTATTCCTATACAAAGTAAAACCTAAGCACGCACGTGCAGAGGAAGCAAAGGGGGCTGGGGTTCACCCAGCCCCCTTTGCTTCCTCAAATATGAACCGTATGTATTTATCACAAGCTGCATAGCTTAAAATCAATTCAGGTTTTGAATGAAGCGTTCAGCGTCCTTCTTACTCAAAATTCTTAAAATGATGACCCTGTCAGCTTCAATCATAAAAAATACCCTGTATTTATCAATCCTGAGCCTGTAGAAAGCTGATTTTGTTCCCTTAATCTTTTTAATCAATTTTCCCCTTGGAAAGGGATTATCTTCGAGCACTTTCATGTTTGTAGCATTACCGTGCACTTTACTACTTGATCTAACGATGATCCATATGCCTCCAATGCGCTACGAATGTTCTCCATGGTCTGTTTTATCTCTGCCTTGATGCCTCCTGTAACAAGCTTACCGGAACTATCTGTACCGATCTTTCCTGATAATATCAACAAATCTCCTAATCGGACCGCTTCGGAAAACGGCAAGTTTGAGTCGCCTCTTGGATTCAAATATTCCACTATAGGTCTATCTCCTGACTTAACCTGAATGTCGTGGGTAGTTTTTGAGGTGCAGGCTTGGTTCTGGTGCTGAGCTTGAGCACTAACAGCTAAAGCAAAGCAAAGGCAGATGCCAAAAATAAGAGATGAAATTTGTTTCATAGTTGTCTCCAGATTAATGAAATTCTCGCTCGCAGCCGAATGCATATTGTTGCGACTAACAATTATTATACGAATTACCTGTTGACATCTCTAATGGAAAGAATATAGCAGATTTTGTAATTATTCAAAAGACATAAAATGAACAACCCTTCAGATCTTCGGAATTTTTGCGGGCAGGGCAGTGAGTTGCGAATACAGGTGTAGAGTCTTACTGAAAAGTGACCCCTTTTCTCATTGAAAACTGACCCCCTCAGGCTGCGTAGTTCACTTGAGTCTATATGGATGCGTATTCCGATGAATCAGGACATTGATTCTGAGCCATTTCGAATAACCACAGCGCATTAGTCAAGTTAACGACTCATCCATAGGTTCAGAAAAGACGCAACCATCGTTAGTTTCTCACAGGAATACGCAAAAGCATCAATTTTCGATATCTGTTCATTTCCCATTCTACTAAATAACTATGCAGGAGATTAATGGTGTGACTTTCCATTTGAATGACGCATCGCTAAAAACTGGCAGGTCATTGAATACGAGGAGAAGTACTCATTTTATGAGGAGATGCGCTAAGACGAAGTAATATAGCGATGTCGGTTAACCTCCACCTGCTTAAGCCATGCCGCAGATATCTCGCCAGGTATGTTGACTCCCGACCGTACTGCTGACTATTTCGAAAAGCTTTGCCACGGATTCCCATCTACTTAATGCCAATGACAGGATAAGAAATCTAATTGCGGCTTTTGTTGCATTTGGTATAACTAAATGATAAGATAGTTGCAAATGGTAAAAAGACATTTCTGGCTTAAAAAGATAACTGAAGGATTGCAGAAACGCTCTGTTCTCTGGCTTTCTGGTGTTCGTCGCGTTGGCAAGACGGTGCTTTGTAAGAGCCTTCCTAACATCGAGCATTTCGATTGTGAACTGCCCCGCGTCAGGAAAATGATGGAAGACCCTCAGTCCTTCCTTGAGGATCTTAAGGGGCGAACGGTGGTTATGGATGAGGTGCACCGTCTGGCTAATCCATCTGAGATTCTAAAGATCGCGGCTGATCATTTTCCGGAAACGAAGATTGTGGCCACCGGCTCCTCGACTCTGGGGGCCTCAGCAAAGTTTAAGGACACACTATCCGGCCGAAAATATGAGCTATGGCTTACGCCTATGATAACCGAGGACCTCCAGGACTTCAAGAAAACGGATATATCCCATCGTTTTCTGCATGGCGGGCTGCCTCCATTCTTCATGGCGAAGGGGTTTCCCGAGCGCGATTTCCAGGAATGGATGGATGCCTTCTGGGCCAAGGATATCCTGGAACTCTTCAGGCTTGAGAGACGGTATTCATTCCTAAAGTTTGCTGAACTCCTCCTGATCCAAAGCGGCGGGATTTTTGAAGCGAGCAGCTTTGCAGGTCCCTGTGAGGTCAGCAGGTCGACTATTTCAAATTATCTTGCCGTTCTTGAAGCAACGTATGTGGCGCACGTAATTCGGCCATTCACGTCACACCGACCTACAGAGATAGTGTCCGCCCCCAAGGTCTATGCCTTTGATACCGGTTTCATGTGCTATTACCGTGGATGGGACAAACTCCGCCAAGACGATATGGGAACCTTATGGGAGCATTTTGTATTAAATGAGATACTTGCCCAGACTCAGTCCAGAAAGATTTACTATTGGCGTGACAAACAGAAACACGAGGTGGACTTCATAATAATGAAAAAACAGGTTGCGCCGACGGTCATCGAGTGCAAATGGACTACAGCAGATTTTGATCCGACAAATCTTAAGATCTTTCGAAGGTACTATCCGAAGGGGCTTAATTTTGTGGTTGTATCCGATGTCAAAAGATCGTATTCTCGGAGCTATGATGATGTCATGGTCAAGTTTGTAAATCTTGAAGACTTGATTAAAGAGTTGGCAAGGTAGTTTTGCCCTGTCCTCCCAAGGACTGGCCCACGATTTGCACTTATGGCATTATGAACTCAACAGACCCCGGCATTTGTTTGTTAAAATATGTTTCTATCTTCCATATGGAGATATCTTTATCTTTTTGCAAGGACTCGTGACCAGATTTCTCGCTTTTGTGTAGCAGAAACTGAATACTCTTAAATTGAATACAGTGGATTTTGATTCTGCCGTGAAAACCATAAACAAACTGATAAGGAAGAAAAACCCCGATACATTCAATAGTTCCTGGATACGAGAATATGCTCCACATATTTATCGTTTTTTTCAGAAGAACATAAGAAGAGAAATCGGCGGGATAGATTGGGACAGAATTACCCGTGCTTTAGATCGTAAATTTAGAAGACGATGGATTACATCACGGCGTAACGGAACAAAACCATATCAAAATAAATCCGAAGTTAAAATTATTCTTCGTAAATACGATGGTAAACTCTATACCTTTCTCACTCCGGCGGAAAAAGATGACAAGTCTATACGAGATATTATTAGCATTGCGTTAGTAAGAATTGCTCAAAAAGGAAATGTGACAGCCAAACAAGAAATTATTAATTTGGTCAGGTTCACTATTGATGAGTGGATTGAACATTGTCCCAAAATTTCCCGTTGGAAAGGATATGAGTATTTAATTCAAAAGCGTGTTGAGGGCTGCATACGCTGCTACCGCTATTCGGGATCGTTTATTGGTTACTTATTTAAAACATTGGAATATGCAGGCAGAGGATTAAGACCGATAATTGCATATTCATTGGACGATCCTTTATATTCAGGGCAGAAAAAAAGAATTGATACAATTGCGCAGAATTCTGAAACTGGAGAAATATTGATATGTAATAACAATATTAATGCGCCGTAGCAAAAAAGCTTTTTCATTGCAGCCCCTTTGTCACATAATCAAGTTCTCCACTGATCGGTAAGTGGCAGATACTACTGATCTTTATCGGGGGATCAAGAAGCGTTTAATTCAGGATGAATTATTGCCTTCTCGCAGCTAGACAACTGCAGACCCCAGAAGCTGTTTATCTTTTCAGGTATGGGCTATTTCCCGTGTAGAACGTCCATCCACCTGATCGCCTCAGAATCGCTCACCTTACCGAGATAAACCTGGATGGTTTTCAAATCCTGGTGCCTCAGGATGACTTTTGAGATGATCTCCAAGGGAACGCCATTCCTGCTGGCATAGGTTGCAGAATGTCTGCGAAGATCGTGAGGGGATATGCGTACGTTAAGCTTCTGTCCGAGTTTGGTCACAAGATTTCTGGCTGTTGTGTAGCAAATACCAAATACTCTGTCGTTTGGAGACAGATTCCTGCTTGCAATATAGTCAGCCAACCGGACGGCGATATGCTCAGGCATAAAAGCTACCTCAACCTCTCGGCCAGATTTAGGTTCTTGGAGCATAAGTTTTCGTTGGGATACGTCAGATACCTTGAGATTCAGAACTTCACCAACTCGGAGACCACAGCGGGCCTGAAGTTCCAGAATCAGACGGTCCCGTGTATTCTTAGAGTTGAAGATGATTTCGTCCACGGTTTCTTTGTCCAGAATCTTGCGGGGCCGCTGTTGAATATTCTTGAAAGACTTAAACAACTGGGGAACACAGCAAGGGTTCTTGATGTTGATCTCGAACGTGTCGATGATGAAATTAAAGAGGGCTCTCAATTGGGCATATCTGAGTCGCCGGGTAGCCCTGGCTAACCCCTCAGTGTAGGTTTCAAGGAATCGGCATAATTCTTCTGCCTTGACAGTCTCGACATCACGGTCGCTAAATTCGCTTTTGAAACGTTTCAGAAGATTCTTATACCCATCCTGAGTCCTTTTCTTTAGTGATGTCCTTTGATGGTTCTTAAAATGTTCTATGGCTTTTTGAATAGTCATTATTTTCCTCCTGTGAAGTTTTAGGATTTGTAATAATTCTGGGGTCTGCTCTATCATCATTATCTGCTATAATGCTGTTCAGAGCAATGAAAACCAGTAATTATGCTGATAAAGGCGAGAACCGGCGGTTCTGATATCGATTTCTAAGTGGACTGTTTAGTGTGAAGTGCTTCCTGAACTAAACGCCTTTAGAATTTGTAAAATGGTGCATATTTTCTCTGATAATCGACAGTGAAAGAAAGCATTGCCATATTATACGAAGTTCGTTTTTTCTGGTATTACGGACAAAAAACGAAATGACATAAATTGTTCCTATCGAATTTATTCAATAATTCGTGTTGCTCAGATTCTCGTTTGTGCTATATTAAATCCATTGGACCAAAAAACAGAACTTCGTATAACAATTGTTAGATGATCTGAAGAAGTAAAAATGGACCCGTACGGTACGAGACTCAAACAACACCTTGCAATTTACAAAAAGACTCATCTTGGCATTGCCGAAGATGGAATCTGGAAAAAGAATGGAAAACGCTACAATCACATCCTTCCGGAACAATTAAAATCCTTTAACATTCTCGAAACAATTCGCTCAGAATTCTGGGCTTTCAAAAGACGTAACCCAGAAATAAAACTTCACGCCGACTTTCACCATTTGAATTCATCCCAAGCCATGTGCTTCAATCTCTTTTTTCCTTTTTTAGGAATGCCCAATTACAATGTCACGCATTTATTGCACGCCGTAAACCTCCCCGTCGCGAAACTTAGAAGCTGGAGCTTCGAACGGATTCTGGATGAAGCCGAGGGTACAAACTTTGATCTCTGTCTTGAATTCGAATCGGGGGGTCGTACACTCTTTGAGGTGAAGCTATCCGAATCGGGATTTGCAAGAGCGACATGCGACAAACGGCATAAAGAGAAACTCGAATTTATTTACCGTCCCGCTTTGGAAGGAAAGGTTACTCCTAACTGCCTTGAGCCGGCGGTTTTTTTCAAGAACTACCAGCTCTTACGGAATGTTACCTACGCGGATGTTGATGCCGAGAGCAAAGTCA
>JAOUJR010000078.1 GCA_029883145.1 Nitrospirota bacterium | reverse complement strand
GTAGAATTTGCGAAGGCGCTGAGCTCAATGGGCATCGAGATACTTTCAACAGGCGGAACAGCAAAGGCTTTAAGGGAAGCAGGCATCACTGTAAAAGATGTATCTGAATATACAGGTTTCCCCGAGATGCTTGATGGCAGGGTAAAGACTCTTCATCCAAAAATTCATGGCGGTTTACTCTCAAGAAGGAACAATCCTAAGGACATGGAGGAAATCAAAAAGCATGGGATTAACACAATAGATATGGTAGTGGTGAACTTATACCCATTTGAAGAGACAATCTCAAAGCAGGGAGTGACCTTTGAAGAGGCTATAGAGAACATAGACATAGGTGGACCTACAATGCTTCGTTCAGCTTCAAAAAACTTTCAGGACGTTGCTGTCATAGTCGATCCATCAGATTATGATAAAATTATAGAAGAGATGAAGAACCTTAATGGAGACTTGAGTTACAGAACGAGATTAGAACTTGCAAAAAAGGTTTTCAGTCATACATCACGATATGACTCAGTAATTGCTGATTATCTTACAAAAGTATCAGAGGGAAAATGATATTTATGTACTACCTTTAGTAGAACTGAGACGTATCAAATACTGAATAGGTTAGTAACATAATTGTCATTCCGCACTAGATGCGGAATCCAGTTCCTTTGTATAGTTCCCTGCTCACTGTTTTCACAGGGACAAGTTTCACAGAGCCTTGCCCGTACTTGATACGGGGCAGGAATGACGATGAATGAGTAAAGATGGCGAAACCTGAAGCAGAGCAGAGAGAGATCCTTTTTATTTGATTTTAATCTTTTTGAATTTAGAATTAGTTTTGAATTTAATATGATATTTGAGAATTTCTTAGTGAGGTTATTATGAAAGTCCTTGTTATCGGTGGTGGCGGGAGAGAACATGCAATTGTCTGGAAGCTGTCCCAGAGCCGTCACGTGAACAGGATTTACTGCTGTCCCGGAAATGCAGGTATCGCTGAGATTGCAGAGTGTATAGAGATGAATCCCCTTGATTTTGATGCACTCATTGATTTTGTAAAATATGAATGGATAGATTTAACAATCGTTGGCTCTGAAGTACCTCTCTCAAAAAGTATTGTCGATACATTTAAAAAAGAGGGATGCAGGATATTTGGTCCAATAAGGGATGCTGCACAGCTCGGGATAAGCCGGGTCTTTGCTAAAGACTTTATGAGGCTTCATCGAATTCCAACAGCTGAATATAAAGTATTTACTTCATACCTCCATGCAGAGGATTATGTAAGATTAAAGGGGACCCCGATAGTAATAAAGACTGACGGACTTATAGGAGATAGGGGCATATTTTTAGCATCCACAATGGAAGAAGCAATAGAAGCCCTCAGGCTTATCATGAAAGACATGGCTTTTGGTAATTCAGGGAAACGGGTAATCATAGAAGAGAATATGAAAGGCGAAAAAGTGTCTTTTATGATATTTACTGACGGGAATACCCTTGTGCCCCTCGCAACCTCAAAGAAACATGATTGCATGTTTGATGGAGAGAAAGGCCCATACACAGCAGGTATGGGAGCTTATAGCCCTGCAGCCATTATTACAAAAGATCTCAGGACTGCTATAATTGAAGAAATAATGCGCCCTGCGGTAAAGGCATTAAATTCACAGGGGATAAAATTCAATGGTATTCTCTATGCAGAACTTATAATAGATAAAGGCAAACCTTATGTGTCTGAATTGAGCTGCAGTTTTGGAAACCCGGAAACACAAACAGTCCTCCCAAGACTCAAAACAGACCTCATGGATATTGCATTAGCGATTACAGATGAAAGATTATCTGATATTACTGTAGAGTGGAAGAAAGAGTCATCGGTATGCGTTATCGTGTCTTCAGAGGGCTACCCTGAAAAATTCCAAAATGGTGTTATGATCACAGGGCTTGAAAAAGTAAAAGAGATGAAGGATGTAGTAATATTCCATGAAGGAACAACATTTCGCGATAAGAGTATTGTGACCTCGGGTGGCAGAGTTTTTGGTATCACCGCAATAGGAGACAATATAAAAGACGCGAGGAGAAAAGCATACAATGCAGTAGAAAAAATCTATTTTGCTGGAATGCATTACAGAAAAGATATTGGGAATAGATAATTTAAAACGAAAGATACAGACATTGCTCGAAAATTTATTTAACTTGATAGATTATTGAAAATATCTTTATTTGTTATAGTAATTAAAATTATTTCAGAACCATCAGTTAAAGGTACACTAAGGTATCAAAAAATAAATTTTCTCACAACATCTGTATCTTTTAATAATGTTTGTTTAAAAGGAGAAGACAATGAAACCACAGGTTTTGATAGTAATGGGCAGTGATTCTGACCTGCCTGTTATGGGAGAGGCAGGTAAGATCCTCAAGGAATTTGGAATTCCCTATAAGATGACCGTTGCTTCTGCACACAGAACGCCGGAACGTATTATGCAACTTGCATCTTATGCTGAGGAAAACGGTGTTGACGTCATCATTGCAGGTGCGGGGATGGCAGCCCACTTAGCAGGTACACTCGCTTCACATACTCTCATTCCTGTTATTGGTGTTCCGATAGACTCTTCACCGCTCCATGGCCTTGACGCACTTCTTTCTACCGTTCAGATGCCATCAGGAGTGCCAGTTGCGACAGTAGCAATAGGGAAGGCAGGCGCAAAAAATGCTGCGATCCTTTCAGTTCAGATTATGAGCAGGAAAGATCCGACACTCGTAAAAAAACTGAAAAATTATAGAAAGAAAATAGCTCAGGAAATCGAGGAAAAGGCAAAATCATTGAAATGAAGATGCGACTGGATTGAATCTATTCACTATTTCAAGAGACATTCAAAAATACCAAGCTCGTAATAAGCAAAGGACAGGGCAACTTTGAGACACTTACAGGCCCTTAAAAGAAAATATTCTTTCTTTTCCAATCCAAATGTGATGTGGTTTCTAAAGAAATGGGCCTTTCAACTGGCTCGATGCTTCTTAAGAAATCCTGACCTTACTGGCTGGATAAAAAACTATATGGGAAATTCTATCTTCTTCCCTCTTTGCTACTAAATCCACTCCTTCCACGGGATGGGCCTCTCTCTCGCCTTTCCTGCGGTTTTGCCTCGTTTACCACAATGTTCCTGTCCATAAAGGTGCTCCCATTTAACATGGAAACTGCTTTTTGTGCACCTTCCTTCTCGGCCATCTCCACAAAGCCAAATCCTCTCAGCCTTCCTGTCGCTGCATCTTTAATCAGCTTCACAGAAACAACCTCTCCTGCTTTGGAAAACAGGTCCCTCAAGTTATCCTCTGTTGCCTTGAAGGAGATGTTGCCTACATAAAGTCTCGTACTCATCCTACCTCCTTAAATAATTTTGGTACCTCTTTCAAACCCTCTCAAAGAGATTTAAAAGATGGCCATCTAACTCTGCATGATAATGAGGCCATTTGTCAAGTAATAAAAATAAACAGATTGCTTCGGGCTTTGCCCGAAGCAATCTGTTTTTGCAATTTTTACTTAAACTTTAAATTGAAGCTGCCACCTGAAGAATATAGCATTCTTCGCGTCGTCAGCATAAAAATTCCCTGGAATAAAGTACTCAAACTGTAAAAATCCATCTATATTTTTTGAGAATTTATGGTAAAGGAATGCGGTCGGAAGATGTCCCCTGTCCTTACCGCTGTTGGAAAACATAGCGGGATTAAGACCGCTCGTACTCTGATCTGCCCAGAGATGCTGATATGTCGCAGTGAGATTGGTATTTGGTGAGAAAACAACCTTAAATTTCACCATTAATAAATGGAGATTTGTCCAGTAACCAGGGATTGGTCCGCTGTCTTTTATCGTCTCATTTATGAAAGTGTAGATAATGAGCTCATTCCAATAAGGTGCCCTCGAAAAGAGAGGGTCCCATCCTTCGTGTTTTGATGTGTTAGGATCATTACCCGATAAATAGACATACCGTAACTCAAATGAAGGTTTCAAGGTCACATCTTTAAAGCTGTAGTTTGCAAAGATATATCCTCCATCCCCCCTTCTGTCTGTTCCCCCGTCATATTCACCAAATTGATGTGCAAATTCTCCTCCAAGTTTCCAGGCATCTATTGTATAAAGAGCCCGTGCACCAACTGTGTTCAGCTTTAATTTAGGATTCGCAAACAACGGACCAACTGGCTTCTCAGTCTTGTAAATATAGTATGGCTCTAAAGTCAGCTTATCGATTTTGTTCCTGCTATAGACCACGAATCCCTGTTCATTAGAACCATTCAACAGTTTTTTATGATCCACGTATAACGAACCATAATGTGCAGGATACATTGATGGTAAAAATGTATCTGTTTTGGGATTACTTATGTAGACGAAGTCTATGCTATGGTTCTCGGTAATTCTCCATTTTGCCTTTGCTGCATTAAAATAGAACGTCCTCGAACCATCACCAGGTGTTCCATCCACCAATAAAAACCCTTCACCAAACATATCCGGACCCAGAAAATTCTGTCTGCCTACCTTCAGGTCAACAGGGATTCCGAATACGTTTTTTGCATTGAGATACAAATTATCAACAACAAGCTCATCTTCATCGAGTCTTTCGTAATTGCTTGGGGCGTTAGGTTTATTCGGACCTATATAATATTTTGCCTCGTTGGTAAGTTTCAGGTAAACACCTAAATCCTTATTAAAATCCACTTTCCCCCAGAGAGACGTTCTCAAACGGAAAAAGTTTCTGTCGGCACCGCTCGTCGAAAGACCAATCGTATCAAGAGACACCACATTATCCCAGATTTCCTGCCTGAGCCTGATAGTAGCTCCATAGTCAAAGGTCATTTCAGGATAAGCATCTGAAATAACAATAATACTCCCTACCAATACCAAAAAAACTGTGACTAAAAACTTTTTTATCATGTTCCCCTCCCCTGTTTTTTAATGATGCGAAAGAATACCATAAACGCAAATTTTTTTAAATATTTTTATGCAATGGTATAAAACAAATTTTTTTGTTTAAAAACAGTAAGTTTATGGCTATGTAGGGGTTCTTCAGATATTTTTTGTTACTCTCCTCATTTATGATATTATAGGCATTAGTAAAAAAGTAGTAAATTTATATAGCCTTGAGCATTCTCAATGATAACAGAAAACTCTCTTGATCTCCTTGAGTTTCATAAACTCCTCAGGATAATTTCCAACTTTGCTCATAGTGATGCGTCAAAAAAATCTGTAGCAGATATTCGCCCTCTATATAACAGGGAAAATATTGAGCGAAGACTCAGCCTGATTCATGAGATAAGAAAGATTGCCCATGAGGGCACCCCTCTCAAGCTATCCCCGTTTTCAGATATATCTGACCTTATCGTGAGGGTAAAGCCTGAGGGAGCTTTTCTTGAGGCCTCTGAACTTTCAGGCTTTGTGCCTGTGTTACATATTGCATCAACCATATCACTGCAGATTAAAGAAAGATTTGATCTTCCTTTTCTAAGAGAACTCACCAATCATCTCACAGGATATCCTGATATTTTAAGCATGCTCAACAAATCAATTGACAGCGAAGGGAATATCCTCGACACCGCATCGCCGATGCTCTCTAAACTGAGAAGTCAGATAAAGAGACTCGAAGTCAGAATCATGAAGAAACTTGAAGAGATAGTAAGAGATAATAGACTGTCAATCTTCCTGCAAGACGATTTTGTTACAAAAAGATCCGGCAGATGGGTCATTCCTGTCAGGATGGATTCAAAAGGGCAGGTGCAGGGTGTAGTCCATGATGTGTCAAGATCAGGTGAGACCGCATTTATCGAACCACTTTCTATCATCAATCTTGCAAATGAAATGGAAAATCTATTTGCCGAACAAAAAGCTGAGGAGATACGAATCCTTAAAAATATATCTTCAAAAATCAGAAGCGTAATCGATGAGATTGATGCAGAGTTTCAGACTATTGTCTATCTCGATTTGCTTAATTGTATTGCACAATTTGCTGATATGCTCAAGATGGAGACACCGCAAATCAATGATTCAAATGACATTTTTCTTGTGAGAGCACTACACCCACTTTTGTTCCTTTCATTCCGGAAAATGGGGAACACTCAACAGGTGGTCCCGCTTGATATCAAATTGGGCGGTGATACTACGGTGATGGTGATTACAGGTGCAAATGCAGGAGGAAAAACAATTGCAATCAAAACAATCGGACTCCTTCTGATTATGGCGCTATCAGGTATGCCTGTCCCTGCTGACTCTCTCTCAAGTCTTCCCCTTGTTCATAATCTTCTCATTGATATAGGCGATGAACAATCAATAGAAACCAACCTTTCTACATTCTCTGCACATGTATCACATATATCGGAAATTTTGCAAAAAGCCGATTCAAAAACACTCATCCTGATTGATGAGCTCGGCACCGGTACCGACCCTGACGAAGGGGCTGCACTTGCATGTGCGGTGCTCAAAGAGCTAAGAAAGAGTAACGCACTCATATTTGCGACCACACATCTAACCGCGATAAAAGGATTTGTACACCAGACAGAGGGGATGATGAATGCCTCCATGGAATTTGATCAAAATACACTTACTCCTTTATACCGGTTAAAGGTTGGAGAGCCTGGACAATCATATGCCCTTGAAATTGCAAAAAGGTATGGTTTGCCTGAGAGCATCATCACTTCTGCAAAAGGAATGCTTGGGAGTATGAAAGTAGAATTCGATAGTCTTATAGCCGATTTAAACATAAAAAGAAAACAATATGAACATAATCTTAATGAACTCAAGGGGCAACGATCAGAAGTAGAGAGTAAAAACAAGCTGCTCGAAAAGATGCTGTCTGAGACAGAAAACCGTCAAAAAGAGACACTCGCAAAGGCTTATAAAGATGCTTCTGATATTATTTCAGATACAAAAAGGCAAATGCATGTTTTGCTTGAAGAAGCAAGGAAAAAAAGTAAGGATAAAATCCGTGAGAACATAAAGCAGGTTGGCCACATACAGGAGTATATTTTCGAAAAACTCATGGAATACGACAAAGATATATCCGCTCCTCCAATCGATGAAATAAAAGAGGGAGACATCGTATTTGTAAAATCACTTGGTTATGATACGTCAGTCATAGAAGTTATACGGAAACATAATCGTTTAAAGGTCTTAGCTGGCAATAGAGAGATTGAAGTGCCTCTCTCGGATATAAGTTTTAAGAAAGGCAAATCTGTAGAATTCAAAGGTACTCCCATCCAATTTGCTCAAGGAGATGAAGCTGTTTCATCAAAACTAAACCTTGTAGGATTGAGGGTTGATGAGGCACTCTCCAGACTCGAACCTTTTCTGAATCATGCTTCTTTGGCTGGGCTTATTGAAATCACTATTATTCACGGGATTGGAAAAGGACTATTATCAAAGGCTGTACGTGAACATTTGCAAGGACACCCACTCGTAAAGCACTTTAGAAGCGGAACACCAGAGGAAGGAGGGAACGGAGTAACAATTGTAATTCTGACATAATTGGACCAAAATATTTATATCATTTCAAAAAGCCTTGTATTTAGAAACACTCCCCGTCAATCTGATTTAAAAGAA
>JAOUJR010000077.1 GCA_029883145.1 Nitrospirota bacterium | reverse complement strand
TGACGTCTTTCCTTGAGCATACCGCAAAACGATATGCTCAGGAGGTGCCCTCTATATGATTATCAGGTGGCTTCAGCAAAAATGCCCTCTTTAGTAAAGGGTGTAATATTTAGTCGTTAATCCTGTGCGAAATCCTTCCTGAAGTCAACGCCTCTTGGAGTCTCGAAAAAGAGCAATAATTCACATAGTAACAAACATGACAGTAAGCTCGAAGCCCTGATGATTTCCTTTGAAAATCATCACTATAAATCAAAGATAATTCTCTAATGTTTTTATCCATCTATCGATTTTAGTATAACACCAAAAATCATAAGCATTTGAAATAAGACACATAAAACATTGATATAATATTATTGTTTTCAAAACAATTCAGAAATAAATTCGATGGTTTTTACAGAGATACCATATTCATTCTATATCGACGGAATTAGGGAATATATCAATAGTATATCTATAAAAGAGCAAAAAAAATTTAATAGGAAAAAAGCTGTCAAGGAAATACAAAATCTAAGATTCCAAAACAAGGTGCCTATCTCTGTGATGGGCTCTCTCAGTATCTCTTATCAGTAGAGAATTTGGACAAATCTTGAATAATATCTTTTATTTTAATAATATAATCTTACTGCAGGGATTTAAGAAATAAATGTTATACCACATAATATCAACTGGACTGCATCGGACGGTTTCCTGCAGCGAGGGAATGTGTTGGTTAATAGCAATATGCACGACTCATAAAAAGTATAAGAAAGCAGAGCTATTTCTATGCACAAGAAAGGAGGCTGTCAATGAAAAAATTCATCATTTTTGTATCATTTTCTCTTCTCTTTTCATACTTGGGATTCTTTAATGTATCACTCGCAAATGCAGAATCCTGTATAAACTGCCATCGGGGTGTCACGCCGGGACTGGTGAAAGACTGGGAAGCCAGCAAACATAGCAAGATGGAGATAACATGTTCAACATGCCATGGGGATAAACACACTGGACCGCATAATGTAAAACTTGCTCAACTTCCGGATGAAACCCTTTGTGCTCAGTGTCATAAAAAACAGTTTGATGAATTTGCAAAAGGAAAGCACAGTTTTGGCTGGACTTCATTGAATGCCATGCCTATCACTCATGTAGAACCTGACGAGCTTATGGAAGGTGGGAGAGGTTGCGGTGGCTGTCACAACATGGGAATCAAGACCGAGGCCCAGAAAAAGGAACAATCAGCGAAAGGATATCGATATCAAAATAATTCCTGTGATGAGTGTCATACCAGACACAGTTTTTCAAAAAAAGAAGCTTTAGATCCAAAGGCATGCCAGCAGTGCCATATGGGGTATGATCATCCCCAGTGGGAGATGTGGGAAAGTTCCAAACACGGAACACGCTGGTTCGTTAAAAACTCCGAAAATTTGCCTGAAAATGCTCAAGCTCCGTCGTGCCAGAACTGTCACCTCCCGGAAGGTACTCATGAAAACCGCACTGCGTGGGGCTTTCTTGGAGTAAAACTGCCGTTACCTGAAGATCCTCAATGGAAAGCTGACAGAATCACTATTTTAAAAGCCCTTGGGGTACTCAATCCTGAGACTGGTGAGCCAACTGCACGGCTTGAAGCTGTAAAGTCAGTGGATATGGTAAGGCTTACCGAAGAGTCCTGGAAGACTGAACGGGACAAAATGATAAAGAGGTGTGGTAACTGTCATTCCGCCCAATATGCACGTCAGCAGCTTGAAATGGGTGATTCCATGATGCAGAAATCTGATCGTCTCCTTGCTGAGGCTATACAGATAGTTGCCGATCTTTATAAAGACGGCATTATCAAAAAACCTAACAAGTATTCCTTTGCGTATCCAGACTTTTTGTATTTTATGCAAACAGGCGGTGGCGACACCAATAAGCTTTCATACATAGACCAGGTACTGTTTCAGATGTACATGAAACATCGCATGAGAACATACCAGGCTTTCTTCCATGTCAACCCTGATTATGCCTACTGGTATGGTTGGGCAATGATGGTAAAAGACCTCGGGAATATTAAGGAACTTGCTCAAACCATGAGGGCGACTCATCATAAGTAGAAAAGATTACTAACGCGTTTTTGGAAAATACAAAAAAGGGCGAGAGCAATACTTCACCCTTTTTTTGTTGATGATTAAAAATCAAAAATCTTTACTAATACACTACACAAAAAACATTGATTTGTGGTTGTACTAAGCATCTTTTGAATATCAACAGCCTTGTGCATTTGATGAAGCAATCATTAAAACTCCACTTCTCTCGCAGTTGCGGATAAGTAGGTGTAACAAACAACCAGAGAAAATCTCCAAAATTTTAAAGAATGCCTCCTGAAATAAGCGGTTGACATGTTTTAATGTTAGGCATAGATTACAATCATAAATCAATAAGGAGGTATCAATTATGACTGTTGAAAAGTTATTGTGTGTAGACTGTATTCAGGATCTCAAGAAAATTTCTATTCCTCAGTTAAATATTTTTTATTGCGATAACAATAAATGCAGGAGATACGGGGTATTAACAGTTGGAGGTCTGGTACGGGATACATGTGAAAAGCAATTGGTCTTAGAAATGGGTAAAGATTAAGGGAGCAGATCCTATTCCCTTCAAGTAGGAATGTAGATAGGACAAGGTATAGAAATGGCTATCAAAATCTTTGCATTTCACCTTAATGACAGGTAAAATTAGAGTCAAAGACTTTGGTATATGAGGAGTAAAAGATGAACACTCTTGACAGGATAAAAAATATTATCGCTTGATACATTGACATACTGAAGTCTCAGTACAAAGTAAAAGAAATTGGGGTTTTTGGCTCATGTGTCAGAGGCGGGCAGAAGAAAAAAAGCGATATTGATATTTTAGTAGAGTTCAAAAGAACCCCTGATTTCTTTGAGTTTCTAAGACTGGAGGAGTATCTTGAGGGCATTCTTGGGACTAAGGTTGACCTTGTTACCAAGGGTGCCTTGAAACCATATATCGGGAAACATATCCTTAAGGAAGTCGTCTATATATGAGAAAGAGAGACAATGAAAGACATTCCATTCAGGACCCCTTCGTAAAATACGCTACAGATATAAAAGACAGAAAGCTTTTCATACACTGATACCAGACATTCTTGATTCAATAGAGATAAATAGGAAATAGAGGTGAATAACTTTTTGGAAGTCCTATGAAGAAAAATGAACATGAAGGATACAGCCTTATGGCAAATCGTGAAGATAAGAAAATAGTTGAAGAAACGCATCGACCTATTAAGGCGCTCAAGAAGGTTCTAAAGGCTATGGCAGATTTCTTGGGTGTTTCTCAAAAACCTAATGACGCAGAAAGAAAACTTAAAGATATCTATAAATGGCTCGGCTGAGAGTATTATTATATTTTAAGAAGACAATATTCTACTTATGAGTCTCACAGAGTTACCATTCGGTCTGCCAGGAAACATTTTCAGGAGTCCAATGCCTTTTGGCAGTTACGACCCGGAAGGGAAGTCTTATTTCGAATTCAAGGAAAAGAAGATTTCTGTCATTGTTCTTCTTGCAGAAGATAATGAGTGTCTACTAAAGGCAGGACGAAATCTGCGCAGTCTCTATCTGCAAGAGGGATTTAAGGTTATCTATTTGCCTGTTCGGGATTTCAGCATACCCTCAACAGAAGAATTAGAAGATTATAAAAGTGCCCTTGAAATTACCTGTGAACTTGCTCGAAGAGGCCACCACATTGCTATTCATTGTTCTGCTGGAATTGGAAGAACAGGTATGTTCGCTGCCTGTCTTGCTAAGAAAATTTTCTCTCTATCGGGTGAAGAGGCCATCAACTGGATTCGTCAATATATTCCAGGTGCTGTTGAGACGCCTGAACAAAAACATCTTGTTATATATCTGCAGGTAGGATAATTCCAGAAAGCTGAGGTATCATTGCGATCATGAAGGAGGGAAAATTTTTCCTGGGTTGAGGATATTTTTTGGGTCAAACACCTTTTTTATAGACTTCATAATTTCGATCTCTGATTTGGGTATCTCCATTTCAATATAACCTAATTTTGTAAGACCGACGCCGTGTTCGCCTGAGATGGTGCCGCCGAGTTCAAGGGTATTCTTAAATATCTGAGAAACAAGCTCTAATCCTTTTTTGTATTCTTCCTCATTTTTCCTGTCAACCATGATATTGACATGAATATTCCCATCGCCTGCATGGCCAAAATTTACTATCTTCACCCCGCTTTCCTCTGATAATTTCCTTAAGCGGTTAAGCATCTCGGGAATTTTGTTTCTTGGAACGACAATATCTTCATTTATCTTTGTAGGCGCGATGTGATAAAGGGCAGGTGATAATGCTCGCCTTGCTGTCCATAGTTTGTTTCTTGCATCCTCATCTTCTGCCATTTTTATCTCAGCACCAAGATGCTCGCATATCTCGACTATCTTTTCTGCCTCCTTTGTTATTGCTGAGGGGTGTCCGTCAAGCTCTATGAGAAGTATCGCCGCAACATCTTTAGGAAGCCCTACAGGCTTGAAATTCTCTACAGCGGCGATGGCCTCACTGTCCATGAATTCGAGTGTCCTCGGGATTATCTTTGAGGAAATTATATTTGTTACCGCTTTGCCTGATGATTCAATATTATTAAAAATGGCAAGTAATGTGACCACCTCTTCGGGAAGAGGGAGTGCCTTTAATCGTATCTTTGTAAAAACAGATAGTGTTCCTTCTGAGCCGACAAAAAGCCTTGTGAGGTCATAACCAACAACACCTTTGGGTGTTCTCACCCCCGTGGTTATTATCTCTCCATCAGGTAATACCGACTCAAGTTCCATAACATAATCCCTTGTGACACCATATTTTAATGCCCTTGGACCACCTGCATTTTCTGCAACATTCCCGCCTATGGTGCAGAAGTTCATACTTGCAGGGTCAGGTGGATAGAAAAGTCCACTCTTTTCAAGTTCATGCTGGAGTTTACCGTTTATTACACCAGGCTCACAGAGGACATTGAGGTTTTCAGAGTCTATTTCGAGAATTCTATTCATTTTCTCGAGGCTGAGTATCAGTGCCCCTTTTGATGGTACTGCACCACCTGTCATGCCTGTACCTGCACCACGAGGCACAACAGGGATACTGTTTTCATAGGCATATTTCATGATCTTTACCACATCGTGAGTAGTAGAAGGCCAGGCAACAGCAGAAGGATGTATCTCGATTCCTGAGGCATCGAAGCCATAGCAAATGAGGTCCTCAGGGTCTGTGGATATTTTTATGTGTGGTAATGCGTCTAATATCTGGCTCATCTTGCGTTATTGTTGCTCCAAAATACGAGATTGCTTCGGTCGATGCGACCTCGCAATGACAGACAATATCGCTTTTTTCAATGTCATTGCGAGGAGTCCCGAACTCTTTCGGGACGACGAAGCAATCTTAATGATAAAATCAATAAATTTCCATAATGTTTAGGACACGTACATGCCAACATAAAGGACTATGCTTCAACAAGTTGCATGGATATTACTTTAGAGATTCCAGCCTCCTCCATAGTGATTCCATATATATTGTCAGCGATGCTCATGGTGGTTCTGTTATGGGTTACCACAATAAATTGAATATTTCTGGAGAGTTCCTGTAACATCTTTGCAAACTTTTCTGTGTTTGATTCATCAAGGGTAGAGTCTGCCTCGTCCAGGATACAAAGGGGCGTTGGTTTAATCAAAAAGCTTGCAAAAAGCAACGATAATGCGGTGAGTGTCTTTTCACCACCGGAGAGAAGACTTATATTCTGCAATCTTTTCCCGGGAGGTTGTGCGATGATGTCAATGCCTGTCTCAAGAATATTTCCTTCATCGGTGATAATGAGGTCTGCCCTGCCTCCGCCAAAGAGTATCGTGAATACCTCAGTGAATTTTTCCCTGAGCGCGTCATATGCCTCTCTGAGTTTTCTCCGTGTGGTATTATTTATCTTTGTGATCGCCTCCTCAAGCTCTTCAATAGACCTGTTGAGGTCTTCCCGCTGCTTTGTGAGGAATTCGTAACGTGTGCGCAGTTCTTCATATTCTTCTAACGTGCCCAGGTTTACAGGTCCGAGTTCCTGAACCTTTTCTTTGAGTTCAGTGAGCCGATTTTCATCTTCGATTGTAAGAGGTTCTACCTCAACGGTATCGACAGCTAATCCGTAGTTCCGGAGTATATTTTCATACAGGTTTTCCATCTTGAGTTTATATTCAACCCTGTACGCATCGATTTCTGATACCCTTGCTATAATGGTATCTATCTGTTGTCTTAAAAGTTTTAACTCATGTTCTATAGTAAGAAGTTCTTGGTTTTCAGCCTCGACTATCTCTTTTTTTGCTGATATCTCTGCCTTGAATGTATCCGCAACTGATACCTGTGATTTTATCTTTTCTTCATAAGTTTCAATCTCTGTTTCGCGTTGGGAGATGCGCACCTCTACAGAGGAAATCTCTGATGATAAAAACTCTTTTTTCTGGTTAATTTCCTCAATCTCTTTTGACACAGTTTCTTTCTCCTTTACGGATGATTCTATCTTTTCTTTGAGAGAGGTGATGGTCAGTCTGAGATCTGTTACCTCTGTCCGGAGCATTTCAAGTCCTGACTTTCTCTTTGTAATTTCATCTTGAAGAGATGTACTGCCTTCTTCCGTGTCAATCCTTTTGGAATCTACAGACTGAACTTCAATCTCTTTCTCCGTAATGAGCTTTTTTGTCAATTCTTTTTCGATGATTATTTGCTCAATTTCTGTGGTGAGAAGAACGAGTTTTCTCTGTATGCGATCCTTTTCTTCCCTCTGGTTTTCTGCTGTATGTCTTAAGAGCGGAATTTCTTTATCAATATCAAAAATGGAAGATTCGATATTTTTAAAATCTGATTTTTTTCTTTCGATCGTTTGTTGCAGTGTATTCAATTCAGCCTGCATCCGGTTGATAACGTGCTTCTTATCTGATATGATGGCTTCAAGTTCCTTTATCTCTCTTTTTCTCCTGAAGATGCCTTTGACCTCACCTCCGATAACTGTTTCTGAAGGCTCTACAACTTCCCCATCAAGGGTAACAAAGAATGAGTTATATCCTGCAGTGATAAGATTAAAAGCTGTTTTCAGATCTTTGACGATAAAGACATCATCAAAAAGACGTTTTGCAACTTCTGAGAACTGCTCTTCAGTTTTCACGAATTTCATTGCTGTCCCTATCACTTCTTTAGGTACATTTGTCTCTTCACCCGAAAATCCCCCCTGACCCCCTTCACTAAAGGGGGGGAAGGGGGGATTAATAGGTATGAAGGCTGTTCTGCCAAAACTCTTTTCCTTTAAGGAAGATAGCGCGATTTCAATGTCGTCAAATGATGAAAGTATGAACAAATTCACTTTTTCTGAAAGAGCACTCTCAATTGCCTTTTCGTATTCAGCTTCGACTTCGAAAATATCTGAAATTGACGCAAGGATGCCGAGCGCTGGATTCTCTGAAAGGATTTCCCTTGTCGGCCGATCAAAGACGATCTCCTTCAGAGACTCAAGCCGCGATGAATATGAAGCGAATTCTTCTCTCAGTCTCGATAGTGAATCTCTCAGTTCTTCGATTCTCTGTCTGCTTGCGGAAATTTCGTTCGTAAATATGTTTTTCTTTTCATTGAGAATGCGGAGGTCGTTATTTTTGGCAAGGATGGCAGTCTCTATATCCTTTAAAGAAGCATCAATCC
>JAOUJR010000076.1 GCA_029883145.1 Nitrospirota bacterium | reverse complement strand
GCGGTTTTTTTGTTTTTATGAGACTGATAGTTAATGGAGAAAATTTAGAAGTATCAAATGTGGAAACTCTTCAGGATTTACTGAAAGAACTCCAGATAGAACCAGGGAGGGTTGCGGTAGAGATAAACGTATCAATAGTAAAAAAATCTGACTATTCAACCTTTAAACTCAATGAGGGAGACAGGGTCGAGATAGTGAATTTTATTGGTGGAGGATGAATAGAAGAGAAGGAGATTATCATATCGCTCATTCTCGTTCCGACTTTCAGTCGGAACTCCGAGGTGAATTCTGTCTTCAACAGAATTCAAAACCGCTCATATGACAATCTCCTTCTCATTTGTTTAATGGGTACAATTATTTTTGTGGAGCATACAAAATAATAAATAAAGAGGAGAAGATATGGATGATAAATTGATAATCAGAGGGATAGAGTTTCAGTCACGGCTCTGGGTAGGCACTGGGAAGTATAAAGATTTTGAAGAGACAAGAAAGGCTGTTGAGGCTTCAGGAGCTGATGTGGTGACGGTTGCAGTGAGGAGAGTAAATATCGTAGACAGGAATTCTGAAAACCTGCTCGATTACATTGATCCCAGGAAATATAAAATCCTCCCCAATACTGCCGGCTGTTATACAGTAGAAGACGCATTGAGATATTCAAGGCTTGCAAGAGAGGCTGGCATCTCAGACCTTATCAAGCTTGAGGTAATCGGAGACGAAAAAACTCTTTTCCCCGATGTATGTGGATTACTGAAGGCAACTGAGATACTTGCAAAGGAAGGTTTTATCGTCCTCCCTTACACAAATGATGATCCAATAATCGCAAAGAGGCTTGTGGATGCAGGTGCTGCTGCGGTGATGCCACTCGGTGCACCTATCGGTTCTGGTCTCGGAATCAGAAATCCATATAACATAAAGATAATACTTGAAACAGTGAATATACCGGTTATTGTTGATGCAGGTGTAGGAACTGCATCTGATGCAACTATAGCAATGGAACTCGGCTGTGATGCGGTGCTTATCAACACAGGCATTGCGGGCGCTCAAGACCCCATTGCAATGGCTGGGGCAATGAAACACGCGGTCATTGCAGGTAGGTTGGCTTATAAGGCTGGAAGGATTCCTAAAAAGCTTTATGCAACTGCGAGCAGCCCGATAGAAGGAATGCTTTAAGACAGTGATGAGCAATGAGTGAAAAACAGCATATATGTCATTGCGAGGAGGTCGATACGACCGACGAAGCAATCTTAAAGAGACAACATTCAATATATTGGGATGACATTTGGTTATTGAAGTAGACTTTAAGTTGTATTTGATAACTGACAGAAGAAGTTTCACTGATAAAGACTCATTTATAAATGCGATTGAGGACTCATTAAAGGGTGGTGTAAAAGCAGTACAACTCAGGGAAAAGGATTTAAATACGAGGGAGCTTCTTGAATTGGCGAATAAAATGAGAGAATTGACAAAAAAATATCATGTAAAACTTTTTATCAATGACAGAGTTGATATCGCTCTTTCTGTTGATGCAGACGGTGTCCATATTGGACAAAAAAGCATACCTGCTCATGCAGTAAGAAAGATTGTTCAGGAGAAACTCATTATTGGGGTGTCAACACATAGCTTAGATGAGGCTCTTGAGGCTGAGAGAGATGGTGCTGATTTTATAACCCTTGGTCCTATTTATGAGACCATTTCTAAACTCAAATATGGTAAGCCCATTGGTGTTGATACTCTGAAAAGGGTGAAGTCTAAATTATCGATGCCGGTGTTCGGAATTGGAGGAATAAAGTTGGATAAGGTAAGGGAAGTAAAGGAAACTGGTGCTGATGGCATTGCATTGATTTCTGCTATTCTCGCATCAAAGGATATTAGAAAAACAACAGAGGATTTTTTAAGGTTACTAAACCAAAATGAAGGGCAGACATACTGAAAAACCTTTTAAAAGCAAGAAAATATTTTCAAATTGGTGGGTGAAATGACAAGAATAGAACTTGCAAAAAAAGGGATTGTTACTGATGAGGTGAAAGAGGTTGCTTTTTCTGAAGGCATATCACCTGAAACTCTTTCTGTTGATATTGCGAAAGGCTTAACAGTAATACCAAAAAATATGTATCACACTATAAAACCAATCGGGATTGGAAAAGGGCTGAGAACAAAGGTCAATGCAAATATAGGGACATCAAAAGATAAAGTTTCTTTTAACGATGAAATAGAGAAACTCGAGGTGCTTGTTAAATATGGTGCTGATGCGGTTATGGATCTCTCAACAGGAGGGCCGATTAAGGATTTGAGAAGGCTTCTTTTAAGCAAGTCTCCTCTCTCAATTGGCACAGTCCCCATTTACGAGGCTGCAGTAAGAGCTGCAGAGGTGTATGGAACAATAGCAAAGATGACCATTGATAGTATTTTTGAGGTGATAGAAGAACACGCAAGAGATGGAGTTGATTTTGTTACAGTCCATTGCGGTATCACAAGAAAGGCAGTTGAAAGGCTTAAAGGAGAAGGCAGAGTCCTTGATATAGTAAGCCGTGGTGGTTCTTTCCTTCTCGAGTGGATGATTTACAATGATAAGGAAAATCCGCTTTATGAGTATTACGACAAACTGCTTGAGATTGCAAAAAAATATGATTTGACATTGAGCCTCGGAGATGCCCTGCGTCCCGGATGCCTTGAGGATGCAACTGACAGAAGCCAGCTTGAAGAACTGCTTACAATCGGAGAATTAAGAGATATAGCCCTCGAATCAGGTGTGCAGACAATAATAGAAGGTCCTGGTCATGTGCCTTTGAACCAGGTTGAATTGAACATAAAAATCCAGAAAGAAATCTGTAAAGGTGCGCCTTTCTATGTGCTTGGTCCGCTTGTAACTGACGTTGCAATGGGGTATGACCATATTGCAGCAGCCATAGGTGGCGCTATTGCAGGTGCTGCAGGTGCGGATTTCCTCTGTTATGTCACACCTTCAGAACATATCAGGCTTCCGAATATTGAAGATGTAAAAGAAGGGCTCATTGCATTAAAGATAGCTGCACATGCTGCAGATATTGCAAAAGGTATTCCCGGCGCAATCGAGCGTGACAGAAAGATGGCACAATGCAGGAAGAACCTCGACTGGAACGGGCAGATTGCATTAAGTTTTGATCCAGAGAGAATTCGTAAATGGCGTTCAGAAGTTCCTCCAACTGAACAGGAAGTGTGCAGCATGTGCGGGGAGTTCTGTGCAATAAAAATAGTGGAGAAGGTACTGAGGGAAAAAGAAAAGAAGGTAACTGTTTAAAACGAATAATAAAGACATTGCTCGAAAATTTACCTAAACGTTGCATAAAAAGTGAGGCAGAAATGCTAAAAATCTTTTCAAAGCGTCAAAAAATTGCTGTTAAACAAGCAGGACACAGTATTTTCGCTCATTCTCGGTCGTATCGACCTCCGAGGTAAATTCTTTCTTCGAAAGAATTTAAAACCGCTCAAACACAATGTCCTGCTTGTCTCTATTTAAAATTAATGAAGACAGCACTTACGATAGCCGGTTCTGACCCCACAGGGGGTGCAGGATTACAGATTGATTTAAAGGTCTTCAGGGCCCTTGAGGTGCACGGGCTCTCTGTTATTTCTGCAATTACCGCACAGAATACAGAAGGTGTTTATTCAGTCCTTCCTGTAGAAAAAAATTTCTTTGAGAAACAGATCACTATTCTTCTATCCGATATCAGACCTGATGCAATAAAGATAGGGATGATTTATAGCAGCTGGGCTGTGGAAGTTGTTGCGAAAATCTTAAAAGAGTATTCATTGGGTAATCTTGTTATTGATCCTGTTACCGTGTCTTCATCGGGCACAAGCCTTGTTGACAATGGAACCTTAAATGCATTAAAAGAAAACCTTTTCCCTTTATCAAAGCTCATTACCCCGAATATCCATGAAGCATCAATGCTGACAGGTATTATGATTAAAGATAAAAAAAGTATGGAAAATACTGCGAAGGCCTTGAAGGATATGGGCCCAGAAGCAGTGGTTATTACCGGTGGTCACCTCGAACAGACAGCCTCAGATCTTTATTATGATGGAGAGTTACATACTATAGAGTGCCCAAAAATAGAGGGTGAATATCATGGAACAGGATGTGTATTTTCTGCTGCGGTTGCCGCTTTTCTTGCCCATGGATATACTCCTCTTGAATCTGTCAGAAAAGCAAAAGACTTCGTAAATAATGCAATAAAAAAAGCCTACCACCCTGGCAAAGGGATGGGACTACTCTATATTTAATACAAAATCATTTTGTGACCACAACAGTATATTGTGAGAAAAAAAATAATAGAGTATACTTAAGCAAAAATGGTGTTTATTAGAGGAAGCCATTATGAGGTAGAGGATGAGAAGAGTGTATAAATTCTTTTGCCTTCCAGCAGTTGATAAACGACTTTTGGTAAGGGCTGTGATCCTGCTCTGGCTCATCAGGTTTGGTCAATGGCTACTTCCTTTTCAGACACTTAGCCACCTTCTGGGCTATTTGATTCGTCCATCTAAGGCGAGACACCTTGGGAACATTCCATCTCAAGACAGTATTGCCTGGGCAGTAACAGCAGCAAGCCGATATGTATTTAAAGTAACTTGTTTCACAAAGGCATTAACTTTGCGAGTATTACTTCAGAAACAAGGATATGATGTTACCCTGTGTATCGGTGTTGCAAGGAATGAAGAAAGTCTGTTTCAGGCTCATGCATGGGTAGAGAGCCAGGGTAAGGTTCTCATCGGAGGATCAGAACGTGAGCACTATATTCCTTTACTGAAAAGGGAGGAAAGAAGATAGAGAGAAGTATTGCCGGAATAGATTTCCGAGATAACTCACCTGCACACAATGTATATATATAAAGCATATAATCTTGTTATAGCCAGTGATAAAGCATTGCCAGAGTCAGTGCCTGTTGACAAAGCAGAGGTTGATGTTCAGGTATTACATACTTCTTCATCGGAGACTCTTGACATATCATCCAAATGCTTCATGCACTGGCACCTTTCCGGAGGAGAGCTATGGTTATCTATAGCCAATGTGAACGGAGGTTATCTCCTCCGTTTTAATGAAATCGCTGACTTCTTTGTGAGCAAATACGGTAAAGAAATATTCTGTATGCCCAAACCCGAAATACCGAAAGAGACCATCCAGCATCTTCTCTTAGACCAGGTTATTCCCTTAGTTATTAATCTCAAGGGAGGTGAGGCACTGCATGCCAGTGCAGTTCGAACGCCACAGGGAGTTATCGCTTTTGCCGGGCTTACTGGTTCAGGCAAATCAACAATAGCCGGGAGTTTTTTACAGGCAGGGTATCCTCTCATATCCGATGATTGTTTACCACTGATTGAACAAAACCAGGATATTTATGCAATACCGGCTTATCCTGGGTTGAGACTCAGGGATGATTCGTTAGAATACTTGTTTGGAAACAACGGCAATCATAAATCAGTTGCCCATTATACCACAAAAAAAAGGCTTTGTATTGAGAAGAGAGTAGAAGCGTTTTGTGAAGAACCGCAGCTACTCAAGCGTCTCTATATCATTGCCGATCCAGCAGAAACCGATGGAGAAACAGAAGTAATGATTGAAGGCTTTTTTCCTAAAGATAGTTTTATGGCACTGGTCAAGTGTACCTTCCGGCTTGATATTACTGATCAGAAAATGCTTGAGCGGCAATTTCACTTTCTTAAACGAGTTGTCTCAAAAGTCCCGGTACAGCAGCTCACTTTCCCCCGTAATCTTAACTTCCTTCCCGCGATTCGTGAAGCGATACTCGCAGATTTAAAAACCATAAAAGTTGATTGTTAATCAATCTCATTCAATTTCCAAGAAAGACGTATAATATAAATACGATGCAAACCTTGTCTATTGATGATAAAGTAAAGATACCCGAGGGAGTTATATTTCAGAAAGTCGGAGATGAGACAGTATTCCTTAACCTTGGCACAGGTATTTACTTTGGTCTTGATCCGGTTGGAAGCCGAATTTGGGACCTTTTAGTCGAAAAGGGGATATTGCAATCTGTTTTTGAGACTATGAAAGAGGAGTATGAAGTCGCTTCAGAAGAACTCAAACAGGATATCCTGCATTTAGTGCAGGAACTTCAGACAAAGAAGCTTATAGAGGTCATCCCTTAGTGAAAAGGGGCATGATAGCCAATATAGACTGAAATACTTGAGGAGGTCTCTCATGAAAAAGTCTTTAGGAGCAAGAACTCTTGTATGTCCTACACCGGTATGGGTTATAGGGTCATATGATAAAGATAGCAAACCAAATGTGATGACCGCTGCATGGGTAGGGATCTGCTGTTCCAAACCTCCAAGTGTCGCAATTTCTCTAAGGAAGGCAACATATACTTACAGCAATATTACAGAACGGAAGGCATTTACTGTGAATATTCCTTCCGAGAAGTATGTCAGGGAAACCGATTATTTCGGCATAGTGTCAGGGAAAGATGTGGACAAGTTTTCAGCCACTGGACTTACTCCGGTTAAGAGCGAACTTGTTGACGCCCCGTATGTTGGAGAATTTCCCTTAGTGTTAGAGTGCAGGGTGAACCATGTTATTGAAATCGGGTTGCATACGCAATTCATTGGTGAGATTCTTGATGTAAAGGCCGATGAATCTGTCCTTGGTGAAAAAGGACTTCCCGATATTGAAAAAGTAAAACCATTTCTTTTTTCTCCCGAAGTGCGTACCTATCATAAAGTCGGCGACTATCTCGGCCAGGCTTTTTCTATAGGAAGGAAGGGTTAACTTAATAATTTCCTGACCAATGTTTCTCCTTCATTTTTACTCTTGACAAAGCAGACTTTTTAAGCTACCATAAATTATGGTAAATATACCATGTTTTATGGTAGTTTCACTATGCTTGAAGGTTTATTCGGAAATATAATAATTGAAAAAATCTTTTACATGCTCTATGTCTATGGGGAAGGATACCCTCTTGGATTGGCAAAGACTTTTGGAGAACCCGTGAACAGAATTCAGCAGCAATTGAGAAGACTCGAAAATGCCGGAATAGTGGTGAGTCGTCTTGTTGGCCGGGTGAGAATCTATACGTTCAATCCAAGATATCCGTTGCTTAATCAGTTGAAGGCACTGGTAGCAAAAGCATACGAATTTCTTCCTGAAAAGGAAAAGGAGACTTATTACAGGAAGCGGACGAGGCCAAGGAGAGCTGGCAAGCCCCTGTGAGGATAGACTGGAAAAAGATAGGAATTAAGCAGCTGGCAGTTCTCATATCTGAGAAACTTCGGGAATGCGGGATTGATGCAATACTGGTAGGCGGAGCCTGCGTTTCCATCTATACAAAAAACAGATATCTATCGTTCGACCTCGACTTTATAACTCATGCAACTTTGAAAGAGGTCGCCACTGCTCTGGGAGATGTCGGTTTTAGGCGAAAAAGTTCACGCCATTTCATCCGTTCCGGCTGTCCTTTTTTTATCGAATTCGTTGCTCCGCCAGCCGCTATAGGCAATGAACCCATCAGGGATGAATTCAGGCTGAAGACAACGATGGGCACGGTTGTTATGTTAACTCCCACGGACAGTGTCAAAGATAGACTTGCAGCTTATTATCACTGGAATGACCCACAGGCAATGGAGCAGGCGCTAATGGTAGCAAAAGCCCAGAAAATAAACCTGCGGGAAGTGAAACGCTGGTCAGAGAAAGAAGGGTTTGCAAATAAATATCGGGAATTTCTGATCAGACTGCGCAGCAAAAGTTAAAGTGCCCCCATGTACCCCTGACCTGAATCAATTTCTGGTGTGGTGTTGCAAAAGAAT
>JAOUJR010000155.1 GCA_029883145.1 Nitrospirota bacterium | reverse complement strand
ATTTATGGGGTAAATTGCCCATTTCATGTAATTAACTGACATTTATTGACAACTATCGAAAAGGTGGTCTAAAAAAGATCTCAGCAAGTTCCCTTGAAATAATAGTTATGATAATTTTAAGAAAATGTGGTCAGTCAACGCAGAGACTATTTATCTTATGTGCGAGACATCCAGCTCCAAATCCATTGTCAATATTCATCACTGCAATTCCCGGAACACAGGAATTGAGCATTGAAAAGAGTGCTGTGAGGCCGCCAAGGCTCGTGCCATAGCCGACAGAGGTTGGAACAGCAATAATTGGTTTGTCTGTAAGCCCGCCCACAACAGAAGGAAGCGCGCCTTCCATCCCTGCAACAACGATAATCACCTTTGCAGAACTAATGGATTTTTTGTTATCCATAAGCCTGTGAATCCCTGCAACACCCACATCATAGACACTCTCAACCATACTTCCAAGAAATGATGCGGTTACTGCTGCCTCCTCTGCAACTGGTATGTCAGATGTACCGGCAGAAAGTACAAGGATGTGACCTTTTTTTCTCCTTTCTCCACCTGCTGATATTGAGCCTGACCTTGGGTAAAAGACAGCATTTTTGATTTTAAGACCATCATATATCTCTTGTGACGCCTTTGTAATCAAAAGTTGCCTGCTTTTTTTGTGCATAGATCGGGCTATGCGAATCACGTCTTCTCCTTTTTTACCTTCAGCAAATATCACTTCAGGGATTCCCTGTCTGATATGCCTGTGGTGGTCAATCTTTGCAAAAGAAAGGTCTTCATAAGGAAGATGTTTTAAAACATCTATTGCCTTCTCAATGCTGCTTTTGCCAGATTTTACTGATTGGAGGATATTTTTAATTTTTGATTTATCCATGTGAAAACCTATCCATAAAACTCGGACTTCAATGAACGGCTCAGTAAATCTTTGACCGCAATCATAGGGTCTTTATCCTCATAGATAACTTTGTAAACCTGTTCTACAATAGGCATCTCAATGTTATATTTGAGAAATAATTGATAGGCAGATTCAGCGGTCTCCACTCCTTCTGCAACACTTTTTGTTTGGTTCAAAATATCGTGAAGCTTCATGCCCTGTCCTAATTTAATTCCGACAGTATAATTCCTTGAGAGAGTACTTGTGCAGGTAAGAACCAGGTCACCCAAGCCACTGAGGCCTGTAAATGTTTTCTCTTTTGCACCTATTGCAACCCCGAGCCTCGTCATCTCGACAAGCCCTCTCGTGATGAGCGAAGCCCTTGCATTATGACCAAGACTGAGACTATCAGAGATACCGGATGCAATTGCCATCACATTTTTTAAGGCTCCTCCGATCTCCACACCGAGTACATCATCATGTCTGTATACCCTGAAGCTCCCTGTATTGAACACTTCCTGAAGTATAAACCCTGTATTCTTGTCTTCTGTCGCAAGAGTCACTGCAGTAGGTATTTTTCTAATCACCTCTTTCGCAAAACTTGGACCCGAGAGCACTGCAATCTCATGCCCGGTCAATTCTTTTAACACTCTTGAGATCGTGAGAAGCGTTCCTCTTTCTATTCCTTTTGACGCACTGACAATTATTGCTTCATCAGACAGGTAAGGCAGGGCTTCTTTGAATACAGATCTTGTAAACTGAGCAGGAACAACATTCAGGATATAACGTGCCTTTTCAACAACATCATCAATCTGATGCGAGGCTTTTATATTTTCAGGAAGCTTGATGCCGGGAAGATAAATACTATTGATACCTGTTTTCTCTATTTCTTCGGCAAGGTTTTTCTCGTATACCCAGAGTGATACATCATAGCCTTTATCTGCGAGAAGATACGCAAGAGTCGTTCCCCAGCTCCCTGCACCTATGACCGCAATATAGCTCATTTTTTCACCTTCACTGTTTTATTTTATATCCACATGGAGAGAATTCACAATTTTTCTATCCATGCTTTTGCGCTTTCTCGATCTTCGCCCATTCATCACGTAATGTCACTGTTCGATTGAAAACTAATTTTTTATCAGAAGAATCTACTGAATCAACACAGAAATAGCCAAGTCTCTCAAACTGGAAGATACTCCCTTTTATTGCGCCTTCCAGACCTGGCTCAACACAACATGATGTCAATGTCACCAATGAGTTCAGGTTTAAGTTTGATTTAAAATCAGCTCCGTATTCCACATCATCCGGATCTGCCTTTATAAAAAGATGGTCATACAAGCGTACTTCTGCCGGGAGTGCATGTCGAGCAGATACCCAGTGAAGTGTTGCTTTGACTTTCCGTCCGTCCGGAGCATCGCCTCCTCGTGTTGACGGATCATAGGTACAATGTATTTCGACAAGCTCACCTGTTTTTTCATCCTTGACCACACCCACACATTTAATAAAATATGCATATCGTAAACGTACCTCACGACCAGGGGCAAGACGAAAAAATTTCGGAGGTGGGTCTTCACGAAAATCATCCTGTTCTATGTAAAGAACACGCGAAAAAGGAACCCTTCGTGACCCCATATCCGGATCTTCAGGATTGTTCACCGCTTCCATCTCTTCCACCCTGTCCTCTGGATAGTTGTCTATAACCACACGAAGTGGACGCAATACAGCCATAACACGCGGAGCGCTTTTATTTAAATCTTCACGGAGACAGTGCTCCAGCAGCGCAATATCAACAATACTCTCTCTTTTCGCTACTCCTATACGATCACAAAAGTCACGGATTGACTCTGGTGTATAACCACGTCTCCGCAAACCCGAGAGTGTAGGCATCCGAGGGTCATTCCATCCACTGACATGTCCTTCTTGCACCAATTGCATCAGCTTTCTCTTACTTAAAACAGTATGACTAATATTCAGTCGGGCAAATTCAATCTGCCGTGGATGATAGATGCCCAATTCATCGAGAAGCCAGTCATACAGAGGCCGGTGATCTTCAAATTCCAATGTACAAATAGAATGGGTGATCTTCTCAATAGAGTCTGAAACAGGATGGGCAAAGTCGTACATTGGATAAATGCACCACTTGTCACCTGTCCTGTGATGTTCTGCCCGAAGGATGCGGTAGATTACCGGATCTCGCATGTTTAAATTTCCGGATGACATATCAATTTTTGCGCGAAGCGTGCGGGATTCGTCCTCGAACTCACCTGCTCTCATGCGCTCGAATAGATCAAGATTCTCTTCAACCGAACGATTGCGATAAGGACTTTCCCTGCCTGGCCCGGTTAAGGTACCGCGGTATTCTCTCACTTCCTGCGGACTCAGGTCACATATATATGCCTTGCCTTTCTTTATTAACTGAACAGCACACTGATATATCTCTTCAAAATAGTCAGACGCATAGTACAGTCGATCACCCCAATCAAAACCAAGCCACCGAACATCATCTTTAATTGATTCAACATATTCAACTTCCTCTTTACTTGGATTGGTATCATCAAATCGCAAATTACAAAGCCCATTAGATTCTGCAGCGATACCGAAATTGAGGCATATGGATTTGGCATGCCCGATATGCAGATATCCATTCGGTTCAGGCGGAAAACGGGTATGGACACGACTATCGTTTTTGTTTGCCTTCAAGTCCGCGTTAATGATATCTCGGATGAAGTCAGAGGGTGCAGAATTATTTTTGGCCATATAGTGTAACCCCTTTACTATGCTCTCAACTCAGGAATTTCCTGTTATCTCTATCGCTTTTTCTAACCTCTTTAACGTCTTTTCCTTTCCCACAATCTCAAGCACTTCAAAAATGCCGGGACTTTCTGTGCCTCCTGTGATTGCAACGCGAACTGGCTGAGCAAGATTGCCGAGTTTTACATTATGTTTTTCAATAATTGCCCTGAATACTTTCCCGATTTCCTCTGCAGAAAAATCATGAATATCCATCAGCTTATCTTTCAGCTCAATCAATAAGTCACGACTCTTCTCATCGAGGAACTTTGACTTTGCTTTTTCATTATATTCTACATCGTCTGCAATATAATACCGCAGTGCACTTGCAAGCTCCGTCAATGTCTTCGAACGCTCCTTTAATGGAGTGATTGCCTTTGAAAGCCATTCTCTATTAAGGCTCTTACCTTCTTCAATAATGCCCTGTTTTATGAGAAATGGCATGACAAGCTCTCCAAGTTTTTCAGATGCCGAGTTCATGATATAGTGGCTGTTAAGCCACAAAAGTTTCTCAGGGTTAAAGACAGCAGCAGATTTCCCGATATTTTCAAAAGAAAAGTACTGGGTCAATTCATCCCGTGTGAAGACCTCCTGATCTCCGTGCGACCACCCGAGGCGAACAAGATAATTCACGAGCGCATCCGGAAGAAAACCCATTTCCTTGTATGCTGTCACGGATGTTGCACCGTGTCGCTTACTCAGCCTTGTTTTATCAGGACCAAGAATCATCGGCAAATGTGCAAATAACGGTATTTCATAACCGAGCGCTGCATAGATATGAATCTGTTTTGGTGTATTGTTAAGATGATCATCTCCTCGTATCACATGGGTAATATTCATATCCACATCATCAACAACCACAGTGAAATTGTAGGTTGGTGTCTTGTCAGATCTTACAATGATAAGGTCATCAAGCTGTGCATTTTCAAAAACAATCCTTCCCCGAATTAAATCATGAACAACAGTTTCGCCATCCTGCGGCATCTTAAAACGAATTGCAGCATTTGACCCTTGCTCCTTGACCCTTGCTCCTTGACCCTTTTCTTTATTTCTACACCGTCCATCATATTTCAGTGTCTTCCCTTGTGCCAGTGCCTCCTGCCTTCTCTGTTCAAGTTCTTCAGGTGAGCAATAACAATAATATGCCTTACCTTCATCTAACAGTTTATCAGCATAGCTCTTATACACATCAAATCTGTCAGTCTGCCTGTATGGTCCTTCATCCCAGTCAAGCTTAAGCCACTTCATGCCTTCAATAATGGCATCG
>JAOUJR010000316.1 GCA_029883145.1 Nitrospirota bacterium | reverse complement strand
TATTCCTCTGTTGAACGTGTCCTGTCAGTGTCTTCAATCCTTAGAATAAACGTTCCTTTGTGATGCCGTGCATAAAGCCAATTATAAAGAGCAGTTCTCGCCCCGCCTATGTGCAGGTGCCCAGTCGGACTCGGTGCAAACCTTACCCTTACATTATTAGCTCCACGGGTCATTTTCTAAAAACAACCTCCGTCTCACCTTACCATCCCGAAATATAACAGATTTGTCTTACAGGTGCAATATATTAACTCATATCGAAATTACAGGAAAGTGTCATTGCGAGGAGTCCCGATAGAATCGGGATGACGAAGCAATCTCAAGGCCTGCAAGCTAAAAAGCTGACAAGCTGGCAAGCGAATACAACAAGATTGCCACGCCCTCCGGGCTCGCAATGACAATGTAAAATCATTTATTGCACAATCTATAATATCTAAGATTAAAAAATTTTTATTAATCTCCGATCTTTCTCACCTCTAATCTCAACACCCTCTTTGTTTCTTCCTTCACCCTGAATCTCTCATCGCCCCTGTGTCCTGCAACCCAGATAATATCATCCCCCGAAATAATTAATGGGATTTTGTCACGTTCATCCCTCGGTACTTTTTCATCAACAAAAAAATCTTGAAGTTTCTTCCTTCTGCCAAAACCAAACGGGCAAAAAAAGTCACCGGTTTTTCTTGGTCTCACCATGAGAGGAAAAGTTAATTGATCTGCATCAAAGCTCCCATACGCAGTCCAGAGTCCGGGCTCATCGATCTTATGTTCAGCATCCTTCTCAACTATATAAGCCTTGATTGACATGCCGGCTTCTTTGAGAACGACCTCGCCGGGAACTTCAAAAACATACGTATTGAGCTTCACAGGAGGCTCTGAGGTAAGGACAAAGGTTGAATATTTTTTTATCGCTCTTATGCCTCTGGGGAGATATATTCTGTCACCAGCCTTACCACTTTTAATGAGCTCAATGATATCCTCTATATGAGTAAAGCTTATCCCGCGAAGGCCTTTTGTCTCTTCTATCGCCTTTCGTAAAACCCTTCTCAGTATTACCTTGTCCATAACTTCAACAGGGGAAAGAAAGAATTCAATACGGGAATCAGTCTTTCTGCTTACAAGTCTCATCATAGTTCTCACAACAATGATTTCAAGATATTTATTTTCCTCTCTGAAGATTGCCGCAGTTCTCGAAAGTGTATCGATAATAGCAGGGTTATATTCTTTGATCATCGGTATGAGCGAAGATCTTATTTTGTTCCGCAGATAGTCTTTTTTGAGATTCGATGAATCAACAATAAAATCAATCTTCTCCCCTTCAAGAAATCTCTCAATCTCGGCTCTCTCAATCTCAATAAGTGGCCTGATGATTATCCCTCTGATCGGAGGGATCGCGGAAAGGCCTGTTGGGCCCGAGCCTCTGAAAAGTCGCATCAGGAGCGTTTCTGCCTGATCATCTGCTGTATGGCCTAATGCAATCCTATGTGCATTTATTTTATAAGCTGTTTCCTCAAAAACCATATACCGTAATGCTCTCGCAGCTTCCTGCCTGTTCATCCCCTGACTTTGCGCATAGGATTTCACATCAATTGATTTTGTAATAAAAGGTACTGTGAGATTTTCACATAAAATCTCACAAAACCTGATTTCCGCAGGCACTTCATCTGGTCTCAGGCTATGATCAATATAGAGGGCATGAAGATCAAGCTTAAAGTCATCCTTTAGTTTATGAAGAACATGGAGGAGGCACACCGAATCTGGCCCGCCTGAAAGACCGATCAACACTCTCTCTTTTTGAGCGAGCATAGAATGTTTTTTAATTATTCTTTTTGCTTTTTTAAGAAGTTCCATGGAGGTTATTCGGAGGTCTGACAAGATTAGATAGTCCGTTTTTTCGATGGTTCGAAACTATCTTTACTATTTTTAAACAGGGTCTTTACTTCATTCATAAATTCATTTATGTCTTTAAACTGTCTGTAGACAGAGGCAAACCTCACATAGGCAACTTTGTCGAGTTCTTTTAATGCAGCCATTACTTCCTCACCTATCCATGTGCTTTGAATCTCTTTTACACCGAGTCCTATTAGTTTTTTCTCTATTGAGTCGGTAATCGCTTCAAGTGTTTCGATGCCTATTGCTCTTTTCTCACATGCCTTTTTCAGACCACTCAGTATCTTCGACCTATCGAATGGCTCCCGTCTCCCGTCTTTTTTAATTACCATAGGCAGGACATTGTCAACATGTTCATAGGAGGTGAAGCGTTTTCCGCACTTGAGGCACTCGCGTCTGCGGCGTATTGCATCGCCCTCTTTGCTCGTCCTTGAGTCGATGACCTTATCTTCTATACTTCCACAAAAAGGACACTTCACCTAAAAACTCTGTTTCACATGATTTGTACTCTTAGATCTTTACACTCTGCTCTTCGTATATAGGAAAAGCATTGCAAAGGGACCTAACCTTCTTTGAAAAATTCTCGGTTACCTTGACATCATTTATGTTTTGTATTACTGATGAAATTATGTCAGCTATTTCGATCATCTCTGTCTCTCCCATACCCCTTGTGGTCACACAGGGTGTACCGAGTCTGATGCCGCTTGTGACTGCAGGTGACCTCTCATCATAAGGTATCACGTTCTTGTTGACGGTAATCCCTGCAAATTCGAGTGCCCTTTCAGCATCCCTCCCTGTAGTACCCTTATTGGTAAGGTCAACGAGCATCATATGGTTGTCCGTGCCACCTGAGACGATCGTGAAGCCATTATCTAGAAGTGTCTCTGCAAGTCTTTTTGCATTCTTTATCACCTGAACCTGATAGTCCTTGAATTCCTGGGTAAGCGCTTCTTTCAGGGCAACTGCCTTTGCAGCAATGGTATGAACAAGCGGCCCACCCTGAATTCCGGGGA
>JAOUJR010000444.1 GCA_029883145.1 Nitrospirota bacterium | reverse complement strand
GAACAATATCCTGAATCAGAGGTAATTATATTTTATATTGATATTCGCGCACCAGGAAGATACGAAAGGCTTTATAAAAAAATCCGGCAGGATGAAAAGATAAAATTTATTAAAGGGAAGGTTACTCATATTGAGGAAGATCCTGATACAAAGGATCTTACAGTTGTGACAGAGGATACAAACACAGGACAGAAGGTTCAGGAAAAGGTTGAGTTAGTTGTACTTGCCACTGGGATAGTCCCCACCACTTTAGAATCAAAGATTCCTGCAAACATAGCGTATGATGAGTATGGTTTTATTTCTGGCATCAACAGTGGAATGCATGCCGCCGGTTGTGCCAGGAAGCCCTTGGATGTCTATTCAAGCGTTCAGGATGCTACAGCAGGAGCGCTCAAAGCTATTCAATCTTTGGTGAGGAGGTAAAGCAATGGAGAAAAAGATAGGAGTTTATATTTGTACTGATTGTGAAATCGGGACATCGGTTAATATAGATGATTTAATAAAAGTTGCAACAAAGATGAAGGCACCTGTTGTTAAAACCCATCCATCTCTGTGTCTTAAGGAAGGTGTTGAGTTCATTAAAAAGGATATGGCTGCTGAAGGCGTCAATGCAGTGATAATTGCTGCCTGTTCACCCCGTGTGAATTATGATATCTTTAATCTGGGAATCCCGCTTGTAGAAAGGGTCAATCTAAGGGAGCAGGTTGTCTGGACTCACCCACCGAATGATGAAGATACTCAGATGATGGCTGAAGATTATATCAGAATGGGGATTCTTAAAATGCAGAGGATGGAGGCTCCGGAACCCTATAAGGTAGAGGATCTTTCCAGAAACGTGCTGGTTGTTGGTGGTGGTATTGCTGGACTTACTGCTGCCAATGAAGCAGCCAAGGCAGGTTATGATGTCTTCCTGGTAGAAAAAGGTGACTCACTTGGAGGACGAATGGCTAAGCTTTACAAACAGGCACCTACAAAACCTCCTTATATAGACCTCGAAGAGCCGGATATTAATAACAGAATCGAAGAAGTTCAACAAAACCCGAAGATTAAGATTTATACTTCTTCTTTAATAGAGAAGATAGTTGGCTCTCCGGGTATGTTCGATGTCACTGTAAGACAGAATGGAAATAGTGAGACTTTCAGAGCTGGTGCTATTGTTTTAGCTCCTGGTTTTAAACCCTATGATGCCACAAAGCTTGATCACCTCGGAATTGGTAAATATGACAATGTGATAACAAACTATATGATGGAGGAACTGGCCTCAAAGGGCAAAATCCAGAGGCCATCTGATGGAAAGCCTGTCAAGAGCGTGGCCTTTATTCAGTGTGCAGGACAGAGGGATGAAAACTATCTGCCCTATTGTTCAGCAATTTGCTGTGTTGATTCTCTAAAACATGCAAAATACGTAAGAAATCAGGATCCTGATTCAAAAGCTCATATATTCTACTCAGATATGTGTACTCCTGGTCACTATGAGTTATTTTATAAGAACATCCAGAATGATTCAGGGGTATCTTTCACAAAGGGAGTTGTTAAAAATATAACAGAGGATGAAAAAAAGAATCTTGTAGTTGAAGTAGAAGATACCTCAGGAGAAAAAATCCTGGTAAATGTTGACCTTGTTGTATTGGCTACAGGTATGGTTCCGGTAACTGCCTTTGGTGAAGAAATACTTCCACCTGGTGTAAAGCCAGGGGACGAGTTCATCCCATATGTCATGATTGAAACAGACATATTAAACCTCGAGTATAGGCAGGGAGGAGAAGTACCTGTTCTTATCAATGGCTATCCTGATTCTAACTTTATCTGTTTTCCCTATGAAACTCGAAGAACAGGCGTTTATGCTGCTGGTCCTGTAAGGAATCCCATGGATATACCTTCTACCATAGTAGATGCAACAGGGGCAGCCCTGAAGGCGATACAGTGTATTGAGTTAACTTCAAGGGGTGAAGCTGTGCACCCAAGAGTAGGTGATATATCCTATGCAGACTTCTTCATGCA
>JAOUJR010000443.1 GCA_029883145.1 Nitrospirota bacterium | reverse complement strand
CTTGCTCCTTTCACACTATAAAAAACATCCTTTAAAAGAGATTTTCTCAATTTAATTACAGTTTAACGACATTGATCGCCTTGGGGCCTTTCGGGCCTTTTTCAATATCAAAGCTCACTTTATCACCTTCAGCAAGGGTCTTAAAACCACTTCCCTGGATGGATGTGTGGTGGACAAAAACATCAGTGCCGTCTTCAGCAGTAATGAATCCGAAACCTTTACTTTCGTTAAACCATTTCACAGTTCCTTGTGCCATTTCATTTACCTCCTTCTTTATAAACTTAAATCACAGAAAGCCTTTTAAAAAAAGGCTGCGAAGTCAAAATAGCATGTCCTCAAACAGTTCGTCAAGATATATTCTTTTTTGTTCACTGATGATTCCCTATTATAATAGATAACTTTTACAAGTTTAAACTTTTTTATCAGAAGATCATTTAAAAATGAGATATTTTTCTAAAAACATTTTTATTCCATCACTATATGTTTTGCCTGAAATAAGAAATCCTTCATTGTGTCCACCTTTAATTTTTAAAAAGTCTTTTGGTTGAAAAGCCTTTTCATAGAGCATTTCACCATTCCTGAAAGAAATTATTTCATCTTCAGGACTATGAATAATCAGCTTGGGACAATGAATTGAACCTATCTTATCTATCGTTGAGTACTTGAATTTTGATAAAAGTTTAATCGGAAGCCATGGATAAAACGTTTTCCCGATATCTGGCACAGAGGTAAAGGAAGATTCTATTATCAGTGCAGCAGGTTTTTTTCTCATTGCAAGTTCTGCCGCGACAGCTCCTCCTAATGACCGGCCAAACAAAATAATATTTTCAGGAGATTTCCGCTTCACATTTACCAGATAATCCCATGCGGCCTCAGCATCAAGATAAGTCCCATATTCAGATGGTTTGCCCTCACTTTTCCCATAGCCCCTGTAATCAAAAATGAGCACACTGAGGTTTAGACTGTTAAATATTTTTATAGAGTCTACTCTGTGGGATATATTTCCCGCATTCCCATGGCAGAAGAGAAGCACCCCTTTTTCTTTTTCTGCAGGGATATACCATCCTGAAATGTGAAACCCGTCTTCTGTTTTAAAATTAATTTCTTCGTATTTGAGACCGAGACTATTAGGTGTTTGCCCTATCTCTTTTTCAGGAAAATAAAGCATTCTGTATTGTCTGAAATACACTATCACTAAGAGAAGAGAATAGGATAAAAATAGAATTATTCCTATGCTGATCAACGACTTTACCATCTTAAATTCCTTAGCAGGGTATCAGTTCGCATCACCTGTAGTCCTGGAATCGGCCTCGGGGAGTTTAACCGGCGGCGGATTGTATCCAACGACTGAACCGGCCCGTATACGCACGAGATAGGGCGAGAGTGTTGTGCCCGGCAGCGTGCGCACGTTATCTTCAATCTTGATCGATCCAATACCCGTCCCTGCACCGATAGTGCAGTTTGATCCTATCTCCACCAGGCCATATCGAAATCTGCCGCACCCTTCGTAACCGTGACAGGTAATGTGTGTAAACGCACCAATCAATGTGTTGTCGCCAATAAAGATCAGCTCCGGCCTGAAGTGATCGAGCCATGCCATCTGCATGATCTCGACGTTCTTGCCAATCGTGCACCCCATCCAACGATACAGCTTGTTCTTCAGTGGCGTCCCTTTCATAAGAAACGACACCCCTACTTGCAGCAGTACAAGGATTCTTCGCCACAAGGGAAGACTGATGAGCCGCCAGTTGATCGCATCAGGTTCCTCGGGCGCGCCGAGGCCTGAGAACGTGTAGACCCGGTTAATCAGTGAAAAGAAGGCATCAAGGTTCTTTCGTCCTTCAGGCGTATGGGGATCAAGGGTGCATACATCAACACCTTTACCCTTGGCTGACTTGCTGATATAAATCGTGCGGCCTCTCTTCTTCGCTAACTTGATTGCGCGCAGAATCATGTCCTCAGTAACCTCGCGCATGACCTTTTTTGGTGTCTTCTCACAGGTAAGGTGTTTC
>JAOUJR010000442.1 GCA_029883145.1 Nitrospirota bacterium | reverse complement strand
ACAAACCCTAATCGAGCAGATTTATACCACACTTAATGTGACCGCTGATTCTTTTAAAAAGCAGTTAGATTTATTTATTAAGAGCAAAGAAAACCGAGCAAGAGAAATCGCTGTCTATAAATTTCTTAGAGATACCCTCAGTGATTTAGATCAACAGGAAGGAAAGTCAGACCGATTCACTGAACTCAACCAATATCTGGAAAAAGAAAAAATCCCCCTGGACCCGGACATTTATGACATACTTATTTTTAATAAAGAAGGTAAACTTGTTTCTTCATCGCATGATATATCAAAGAGCATTAAGGGAACATATAAGTATTTCTTAAATGGCAAGGAAGGACTGGCATTCCAATCTATTGAAAGCATTGACGGTGAAAGACTTTTTAGCTATTCATGCCCGATTAAAGATAAAAATACAGGAGACTTCCTTGGTGTCGCAACTGTGAGTTTTATAGCCTCTGCAATTGATACTATTCTGACAGATGAGATAAAAAGACTCTGGGGTGCACATATGTATCTTAGCGATCTAAGCGAAAAAGGGATGATATTTATCGTTGACAGGAACAAAACTATCATCGCAAGTTCATCAAAGTTTTTTCTGGGGAAAATGTTAGATGTAGAACCAGTAAATCGTGCCTTTGGTAGTAAATTGGAATCGATTGGAGAATTTACAGGCATTTTAGGTAAAGACAGGTTGGGTGCTTCATTGTATCTTGAAAAACTCGGATGGGTTGTCATTGCATCAGTTTCTAAGAAAGAGGCGCTTTCACCTGTACTGAAAATTGTCCATATTGGATTTCTACGTATTGGAATCGGAATGGTAGCGGTTATGATTCTCGCAATTATTATTGCGCAAAGAATTGCCAGACCTATATTACATGTTGCAAATACTGCTGAGCGCATCACAGAAGGTCATTGGGATGAGAGAGTTGTCGTAAAGTACAAAAAAGGTGAGATTGCACAGCTTGCGCGCGCCTTTAATGAAATGGTAGAAACCTTGCAGAAGTCCTTTCGTGCTCTGAGACATAGCGAGCGTCTGAAAGAAAACATTATTGCGACTATTCCTTCTGCACTGATTGTTCTTAATAGAGCTTTTAAAGTAACTTCTGTGAATAAAGGATTTTGTGAAATGTTTGATATAACGATTCATGAGGTTGTTGGCAAACCGGTTGATGATGTTCTCAATGAGATAGGTATTTCGAAAGAAGGAAGAAATGCGATTTCCCATGGAGACTGTTTTTCGGATTTAGAATGTGAGTGCCAATCTCCCAAAATGGGACAAATGGTTTTAAAGTTGAGTATGACTGATATGCAAGATGTGGAAGAAGTTGTTCTGGTAATTGATAATATCAAAGAGCTCAAATGAAGATAACACAATCATACTTCTACTAATAAAGGTATATGGGTGAAGAGAAGATAGCAGTTTGTCTTCAAGGATAGTATTTTTTCTGTAGCACTTCTGTAAATATTCATCTGGAATCTGTAGTTATCAAGAAGTTCTGGCAGTTCTTTTTCTTTTACGGGAAAGGTCTTATAGTCATAGATATGAGCAGTATTATTTCTCACAATAATCCTGTCGATTCTGCCCTTAAAGATGGTATTTCCTCTCTGAAGGATAAACGGCAGTTCTGCGTGGGAATCTTTTATTGGAAGGATAATATTCTGCAAATACCCTGATTTTGCGAGCTTTTCAAAATTCTTATTTATGATTTCTGTGAATCTCTCTAATTTTTCTTTTATATATATTTCATTTCGCAGGAGTATGAATGCTCTTTTACTAATCTCGTTAAGCCCTATAATACCTTTTGAGAGTTCTTCGAAGAGTGTATGAAATATCTTACCGAGAAGCACCCAGTCCTCACCATGTGTTGCTCTTATAGATAAATCTTCTGTCACATCCTGCCGTTTATAGAGTGGTTCATATGAAATTGGCTCTGTGTATATCGGTTCTTTCTTGAACAGCTTGTAAGGTACGTAATGAGTGACGTACGGTGAGTAATGTGTCAAATAGAG
>JAOUJR010000441.1 GCA_029883145.1 Nitrospirota bacterium | reverse complement strand
TGCGAAGTCCAAATGCAATGGAATAGCCATCAGGAATGTAAGCGTTTATTATTGCTTCTTTCACAAGTATTTTTTTAGGCATATATGGTGTGGCAGAAATAACGGCTTTCACCTTTCCGGTCTTGCTGCTGAATACAGGACCTCCACTACATCCTGGAAAGGAAGGCCGGTCTAATAGTAAATAAAATTCACCAATCCCACCTGGGTATTCATGATAAACCCCTCCAGCAACGATGCTTCTAGTAATCAGAGGGATTGGTCTATAGATGACGTCTTTAGTTTGAAATCTAATACCACCATTTGGATAACCTATGAAACCAACATCCTCCCCAATGTCAGCACCTGTGGGATCAATAATCGCTGGTGTCAAATCAGTAAATTTTGATTGCAATCTCAAAATGGCTATATCAATGGTCCACACTGGATTATCTGATCCTTCTTGAAATACTTCACAAGCTTTGTACCAGCCAGCACACTCGACTTCTATTCCATTTGGTTTGCTTAGAATAACTTTTGTTGCATTTTCTACAACATGAAATGCAGTTAATGCATAACTGCCATCTTCGATAATAAAACCAGTTCCTGTTGATAGAGTATTATCTTTTTTATAGGACTGAATCATTACGGTGGCCATAGTAATTTGCTCAGCTATTGAAACAAAATCTGACTTTTGTTTATCCATATCCTTGCTAATTCTTTTTATTCTTTTAACCATCTCGAAATATAAAAAACTCAATTATATCTTACATAGTAATTTATAACCTTTAATATAGACTGTCAATCGGTTGTTCATAAAAAGAGACACGGTCTGAAAGGTGTGCCTGCTACACCCTCCCACCACTCCGCTCTACGAGTCATAGACAGTCACGTGATTATCCTTAGCCCCTCTACGAGTCGTAGACCATCGCTCAGTCCCGAAGGCTTTCGGGATTGTAGTTCTGTCACGCCCCTTGCTATTAAGTGCATACATGATCCTTTGCTCCACACGGAATATTTAAGCCCTGCAAGGGTTTGCTTCAAGCTTTCACAGAGTTTCAGCTTCAAGCTCATGCCAGAGTCAAGCTCCTGCCTTCGCTCCTCCTGTGCTTGTCCTTCGCTTTGCAAAGTAAGCAAGCTGCAGCAAGCTTGGCTAGGCCCCTGGGTTATAATATCCACAGGCCATATGTCCAAGAAAAAACTATTATGCAAAATCAAACATCAGAATGAAACTCTATGTTTCATGCGCGAAACAACCAACGGTCTTGTATTAGGCTTTCCAAAGGAACGTCCCTTATCTCATCTCACGTGGATATTTAAGCAAGGGCGATTTAGCATTCATTTTACCGAAGAAGCAAAAAATGGCTCTGACAAATATGATAAGAATGCCAGAGTGGAATTCAGCATGAGCTCGGATGTTTTGGAGCAGCTAACTCGACTGGATGTGATGAAATATTTCGTTGAGTGCAACTTGTCAAATATGCCAGGCAAGGCGTATCTGGGTGGCTATTTGCAGCCATTGATGGATGAAAAAATCCAAGGGGACACCAATCTTCATTTAGAGAAGCTAATAAGCCAGTTTTATATTGTTAGGGTACGCCACTTAAGGTTTTGCAGAGATAAGATATGGGTTGTCTTAGAAAAGGAGAAGGGGAGAAATGGTCTGTGGTACGATATTGGTTTTTTATATGGTTCTTTTCACAATAGGTTGTTTTATTTTTCCTATGAGGGCCTGAATAATTTGTATGCTTCATTGACAGACATATTAGGGACCGACAAGCCTCATATGGTTGAGTGTACTGCTGATGCAATTTTTTGTCTTAGTAAGCCAGATATAAAAATATTAATCAGACGTGGGAAAAATGTTCTTAGACGGAAATCTTGACTTGGAATGCACTCAGAAAACGCTCAATCCCTTGAGTATTTCTCTTGCAGGGCTTGATTCTTCTGCTCACCCAATCCATCAATTGCTCAGGGTCTCTATCCATCAACTCACCTAAACGCTCATAAGAAAGCCCATTTACCAGCTTAAATATTT
>JAOUJR010000075.1 GCA_029883145.1 Nitrospirota bacterium | reverse complement strand
CCTTACAAAAACAATCGCTTTTACGTGAGCAATATCAGCAGTGCGTACTGCAGCACCATCAACTAGGCCTGTTAAAAGGAGTACCCCTGGTTTTGAATAAGCCAAGACATCACTCATAAGGTCAGTGCTACAGACCATTTCAATGTCCATATTCTCATCAAACTTAAATGTGAGAACCTCTGCCTGAAGGATGTCTTTAATTTCATTTAAAGTCATTTTATGCCTTTACTGGCTCAACTTTTACTGCATCTATAGAAATCCCACCGTTTACTGGAAGGTGAATCAAAGTATTAACGCGACCATGTGGAAAATGTGTCGGAACATACACAGTGCCCTCAGGGATTGCATCAGATACTTTAGCCTTTAGATATACAGTACCCCGCCTTGAACTTACCTTAACATAGCTGTTGTCCAAAATACCGCGCCTTTCAGCGTCTTGTTCACTTATCTCAAGTAATGCCTCAGAAGCAACGAGGTTGAGAGATTCAGACCTTGTTGATATGCTTCCTGAATGATGTAAGACATCCCTAACGATCATAGAAAGCTGATAGTCTGCATCAGATTCTTCACCAGGAATATAGTGGACAGGATATAAAGCCCTTTTGCCCGAAGGAAGTGACGGTTGATGGGACTCAAGAGACGTTTTTATCTCTTCTGAGATATCCTCAAGATGTTTAATGCCTATGTCTTCCCCCATCGTCTGTGATAGGTTCCTGATAATCTGCCAGTCAGGAAGTGAATTGCCTGTTGCACTTACCACCTTATGTAGTCGCTGTGTAAGTCCTTCAGCATTAGTGAAAGTGCCATCTTTTTCTGCCCAGCTTGATGCTGGCAAAACCACATTAGCTAATTTTGCGGTCTCTGTGAGTGCGATGTCCTGGACTATCAGGAGGTTCAATGCCTTTAATCTCCCGATTATCTTTGAGCTATTAGGGAAGGTTACGACAGGGTCTTCTCCTACAATATACAATGCGTTGAGAGAATCAGTCTCATAGAGCATCTCTAAAACATCTTTCCCTGATCTATCTGATAGCTTATAGCCTGGGACAGCGTCAGGTATTAACCTCATCACTTGATAAAGGCCGAAGGTATTGGAATATTCTGCCGGTATCTGGAGTGAATCAGCGCTGTCACCAAGTAAATTAATCAGATTCGCTGCAGCCAAAACCGTATCAAGTCCTTTTGTATTTTCAGAAATACCAATGGAAAGAGATACCATCCTGGACTTTGCCTTTGCAAATATCTCTGCAACAGTTGTAAGTTCTTCCTCGGTAATTCCTGTAATCTTATGAACTGTTTCGGGTGTGTACTCTTTTACTACTTCCATGAGTGATGAAAACCCTGCAACTGTTGAAACTTTTTCCTTATCAAAAAGACCTTTGTCTATAATAACCTTCATAATTCCGTTCAACAGTGCTACCCCTGTCCCTGGTTTTATTTTAAGCCACTGTGAGCTGTACCTTGTGAGCTTTGTCTCCCTACTGTCAGCAACGACAAGATTTGCACCTTTTTTCCTTTTTGCCCACATAATATTAAGTCCAAAAATAGGATGGGTTATGCTCGGGTCAGATTCAAGAATAAGGATGACATCTTTATTGAGAGGTGATTTAAGGTCAATCTTGTGGTTTTTCTGACCAAAAGCCATCTCCCACGCCTTCTCCACTAAGGCATAACCAAAGGCAGCAGAAGAATCAATGTTATGAGAGCCAATAACGTTCCTCATAAATTTTTGTAGCATATAGTTGTCTTCATTGGTGCATCTGTGTGAACCTATTGCACCTATTGAAGAAGGTCCATAATGATCTATTATGGATTTAAGGTTATCGTTGATGTAACCCAGAGCCTCTTCCCATGATGCAGGTGTAAGTACACCATCTTTTCTTATCATCGGTGTTTTAAGACGGCTTTCGCTGTAAATATAGTCAAATCCAAATCTACCTCTGCCACAAAGATTTCCATCCGTTACCCCTGTACCTTCCTTACCCCTCGACCTTAATATTTTTCCTTCTCTTATACCTAATGTGAGGGTACAACCAACGCTACAGAAGGAACATATTGTATCCTTTTCCTCAAGGAAAAATGGGCGAGCCTCAAATCTGTATGCCTTGCTTAGCATAGCACCTGTTGGACATATATCTACACACTGACCACAGTAATCGCATTCGAGGATTTCCCCAAAAGCAGCCTGCACAGATGTGGGGAACCCCCTTCCGATAAAGCCCAATGCTACTCTTCCCTGATGTTCATCGCAAATCCTAACGCATTTACCGCAGAGGATACATCTGTTTGCATTCAACTCTATTAAAGGACCTCTTACATCTGCAGGTGCCTCTCTCCTATGTCTGATAAATCGGCCTTCTGATTTTCCAACCTTATATACGACGTCCTGGAGGTCGCATTCACCTGCCTTGTCGCATATAGGACAATCAAGGGGATGATGTACTAACATAAGTTCGAGTACAGTCTGACGGGCTTTTCTCATCTTAGGGGTATCTGTCCGCACCACCATCCCGTCCTTTGCAAGTGTTGCACATGAAGCTTCAAGCTTCCTTTGTCCCTCAATCTCTACAATACATACCCTGCAACCAGCATAAGGTAACAGCCGCCTGTCATAACAGAGATTGGGTATATATATGCCATTTTTCAGCGCAGCCTGAAGGATAGTGTCTCCTTTTTCTGCTGTTATTCGTTTGCCATCTATTGTGAGCTCTATCATTCTACTTCCTCCATCTCAATTCCTGCCCAGGCTTCTATCTGGCCAGCTAATTCCATGAGTTCTGCCTCATTGGCCATACGGGCAGCAGCAGGAAGAACTCTTATTGTCTTGAATCTGCAGACTTCGTAGCAGGTCCTGCATTGTACACAGAGTTCCTGGATAATTCTATGTGGCTTTTTCTTCTCACCGATAATAGCCTTTGAAGGACATGCCTTCAAGCAGAGACCACACCCTTTGCACATTTTCTCATCTATATAAAATGTGGCAAGGTCACGACACACTCCTACCTTGCACCACTTGTCTCTGATATGAGACACGTACTCGTCCCTGAAATATCGTATTGTGGTGAGCACAGGATTAGGCGCTGACTGGCCAAGGCCGCAGAGGGATGTAGCAATAATATCGTGTGAAAGGTCTTCGAGGGTCTCTATATCACCCTCCTTCCCATGGCCTTCTGTGATATCCGTAAGTAAGTCAAGCATTATTCGTGTTCCAATCCTGCATGGAACGCATTTGCCACAGGATTCATCTGCGGTAAAATCGAGAAAATACTTTGCCACACCTACCATACAACTGCTGTCATCCATTGCAACCATTCCACCAGAGCCTACAATAGCACCGGTTTTTTCAATGGCCTCATATGTCACAGGTATGTCAAGGAATTCCTCAGGGATGCAGCCGCCTGAAGGTCCCCCTAACTGCACCGCTTTGAATTTCCGTCCCTTCTTCTTCATACCGCCACCGATATCATAGATAATTGTCCTGAGGGTCATATCCATCGGGACCTCTACCAAGCCGACATTACGTATAGCACCTGTGAGTGCAAAGACTTTGGTCCCGGTACTTTTCTCAGTTCCAAGGCTTCTGTACCAATCGGCACCATTTAAGATAATCTGGGGGATATTCGCAAACGTCTCAACATTGTTCAGAACTGTTGGTTTATCAAATAGTCCTTTAACAGCAGAACGCCATAGCTTTGGTCTCGGCATGCCACGCTTTCCTTCAATAGACCGCATCAGGGCTGTAGCTTCACCACAGACAAAAGCACCTGCACCTTGATATATCTCGAGGTCAAAGTTAAATCCCGTACCGAGGATGTCTTTACCGAGTAGCCCTGCCTCATGGCATTGGTCTATTGCAATCTGAAGACGCTTTACCGCTAAGGGATACTCAGCCCTCACATAGATATAGCCTTTGTGCGATCCTGTTGCCTTTCCACCGATTATCATCCCCTCAATAACCGCATGTGGGTCTGCCTCCATTACAGACCTGTCCATGAATGCACCTGGATCACCTTCGTCACCGTTACAGACAACATATTTCTCATCAGCTTCAATCTTCAAGCCAAGTTCCCACTTCCTCCCTGTTGGAAAGCCTGCACCTCCTCTACCCCTTAATCCGGAGTCTGTGACAATTTTTACTATTTCCTCAGAAGTCATCTGGGTGAGGGCTTTTGCAGCAGCCTGATAACCATCTCTCGCAATGTATTCTTCAATTTTTTCAGGGTCAATGAGTCCTTTATTCCTTAAAACCCTTAGAACTTGATGTTTGTAGAACGGGATGTCCATCATTGTAGGAATTGCTGCTCTTTTCTCGGGAATTTTATACATGAGTCGTTTAACAGGTCTTCCTTTTAAAAGATGTTCTTCTACGAGATATGGAATGTCGTCAGGTTTTAATTTTTGATAAAAGATTCCATCAGGATAGATTGTGAGCACAGGACCAGCTGCGCATAAGCCACTACAGCCTGTGAGGACAACACCAATTTCTTTTTCAAGTTCCCTTTTCTTTAACTCCTCTTCAATAACCTCCTTTATCCTAAAAGACTCAGAGGACACACAGCTCGTTCCTGCACATACCATAAGATTGGCACGGTATTGCTGTTGCTCTGCCATAATCCTGACCTCCTGACCTGATGATATTTTGAAAATTTTTTGCGATTATATAATTCTGTCTCCCCTTTCAATCTTTACTGTATCTAAACGGTGAGCACCATTCGTGGATAAATGTGTAAGTTCGTTTAAACCTCCATGTGGAAAATGAACAGAAGTTACCACTACTCCCTCAGGAACTGTGTCTGTCACTTTTGCCCTTAGATACACAGAGCCCCTTCTTGAAGTAATTTTTACGTGTTCTTCATCAATGATGGCGTGCTTCTCTGCGTCTTTTTTGTTCATTTCTAAAACGGGTTCAGCACTCACAAGCCTCAATGATTCAGACCGCGTGGACATATTCCCTGAATGTTGAAGCACATCTCTTGTCACAAGCGTATAGGCAAACTCACTGTCAGGAGCCTCTTCAGGCTCATAGGAAGTTGGATGAAATGTTGGTTTCACATCTCCTTTTTCCTTTTGAGAAACCAAACCTTCTACTTCTTTCGTGAGATCATTCAGACTCTTTACACCTAAGTCAGCGCCCATACTCAATCCCAGGTTTCTCAGGATCATCCAGTCAGGGAGGCTCTGTCCTATTGTCTCAACCACCTTATGGATCTTCTGCATTAATCCTTCTGCATTCATAAAGCTCCCGTTTTTTTCTGCCCAGCTTGATGCCGGCAGCACCACATGGGCTAATTTTGCAGTCTCTGTCATGTCTATATCCTGAACAACAAGGAAATCAAGTGATTTCAATGTTTCTTTTATCTTTCCTGAATCAGGTAAATTCACTACAGGATCTTCTCCCATAATGTATAATGCTTTTAAAGAGCCAGGCTTATAAAGCATATCAACGGCTCCTTTTGTGCCTTCTGAAGGTACTATACCCGCCTCAAGCATACCGTAAGTATTGCAGTGTCCGGCTGCTATCTGAAGGGATGAAGGTCCTTCTCCAAGAAGAATGAGGAGATTCGCTGCAGCAAGGGCTGATGATAACCCTTTGTTATTCTCAGATACACTAAGAGTCATCGCTATAAGTCTTTTAGGAGCATTTGCAAACGTCTCGGCTGCTACGGTGAGCTCTTCTTCTGTTAAGCCTGTAATCTCTGAAACTTTGTCAGGAGTATAACTTTTTACCGTATCCTCAAGTGAAGAATATCCTGCAATCTTTGAAGCAGCATCCTTATTAAAAAGACCCTTTTCAATAATTATTTTCATTATCCCATTGAGAAAAGCAACCAGTGTGCCTGGTTTGAGCTTAAGCCACATATCGCTGTGGTTTGTGAGTTTTGTTTCTCTGCAGTCTGCTACGATAAGATGAGCTCCCTCATTCTTTTCCTTAAGGATATTGAGCCCGAATACAGGATGAGTAATACTCAAGTCTGACTCGAGTACAAATATAACATCCTTATCCTGTGGAGATGTAAGACTTACCGGATTGTTCTTGATGCCAAATGAAAGAGAGTATGCCTTGAGTGCATTCACATAACCAAAAGCTTCCGATGAATCAATATTCTTGCTCCCTAAGCCAACCTCCATAAATTTCTTGAGCATGTAATTATCTTCTACAGTGCATCGTGGAGACCCGATTGCTCCAATTGACTCAGGTTCATGGGCTTTTTTAATCGCCTGAAGGTTTTTAGAGATGTAAGAGAATGCCTCTTCCCATGCTACCTCTTTAAATGTACCGTTCTTTTTTATTAATGGAGTTTTCAGACGGCTCTCATGATAAATATAGTCAACGCCAAATCTTCCCCGTCCACAGAGATTTCCGTCTGTTATTCCTGCTCCGGCTTTGCCCCTTGACCGCAAAATCTTCCCTTCTCTTATACCAAGCGTGAGGGTACATCCTACACCACAGAAGGGACAGACATTGTCTTTTTCTTCGAGGAACCAAGGACGAGCCTTGTATTTATAAGGCTTACTAATCAGCGCTCCAGTAGGACATATATCAATACACTGACCACAATAATCACATTCAAGGATTTCACCAAATGCAGGTTGAACAACTGTTGAGAAACCCCTGCCAATTAACCCCAGAGCTGCTCTCCACTGATGATAAGCGCATATTCTTACGCATTTTGCGCAAAGGATACATCTATTTGCAATAAGCTCAATTAATGGGCCTCTTACATCTTCAGGGGCATGCTTTCTTTCATCTTCAAAGCGTGCCACTGGCTTACCATACTGGAAGACCAGATCCTGCAGAGCACATTCACCTGCCTTGTCACATATTGGACAATCAAGGGGATGGTGGACAAGGAGAAATTCCAGTACCGATTGACGAACCCTTTTAACCCTTTCCGTATCTGTTCTTACGACGAGTCCTTCTGAAACAGGATGTCCGCATGATGTAGTAAGTTTTTTGACCCCTTCAATTTCTACCACACACATTCTACAGCCGCCATAGGGTTTGAGCCTCCTATCAAAACACAGGTTGGGTATATATATGCCGTTCTTCAGAGCAGCCCGTAGGATGGTGTCTCCTTTTTCTGCAATTATTCTTTTACCATCTATTGTGAGTTCTATCATTCTACTTCCTCCATCTTCTCTGCTTTCTCTGTCTTCTCTGCTTTCTCTGTCTTCTTTACTGCTACTACTGGAGCTATCGCTACTGCTAATTCCGCGAGCTCTGTTTCACTTGCTTCGCGGGCTGAAAAAGGCAGTACTCGTATTGTTCTGAATTTGCATGCATCGTAGCAGGTTTTACAATGTAAACAGAGTTCCTGGATAATCTTATGTGGTTTCTTCTTCTCGCCGATAATAGCCTTTGTAGGACATGCCCTCAAACAGACACCGCATCCTTTGCAAATTCTTTCATCAATATAGAATGTAGCAAGTTCACGACACATTCCAGTCCTGCACCATTTATCCCTTATATGGGAGTCATATTCTTCTCTGAAGTATTTTATTGTGGTGAGCACAGGATTTGGGGCCATTTGTCCAAAGCCGCACATTGACCCAACAATAAGGTCGTAGGAAATTTCTTGAAGGGCATTAATGTCTTGCTCTCTACCACGACCTTCTGTGATAGCTATGAGCATATCACGCATTATTTTTGTCCCTACCCTGCAGGGAACACATTTTCCACAGGATTCATCTGCATTAAACTCCAGGAAGAACTTTGCCATAGCAACCATACAGCTATTGTCATCCATGAATACCATGCCACCTGAACCCATCACCGCACCAGCCTTCTCAATATCATCAAATGTAAGAGGCATATCGAGCAGGCTTTCAGGGAGAGAGCCGCCAGTAGGCCCTCCAATATGGACAGCCTTGAATTTTCTTCCTCTTCTTGCACCAGGTACACCGCCACCTATATCAGTAAGAATCTGCCTTATAGGAATTCCCAAAGGGACTTCTACAAATCCAGTATTATTTATTGACCCTGTGAGTGCAAAAACCTTAGTGCCATGGCTATCGTCTGTTCCGAGACTCTTGAACCACTCAGCTCCATTTATAATAACGAGGGGGACATTCGCAAGGGTCTCGACATTATTAAGG
>JAOUJR010000074.1 GCA_029883145.1 Nitrospirota bacterium | reverse complement strand
AGGCTATATGCAGCAGGTTTATAGAAAAGATAAATGAGACTATTGACATCCTTCTTAAGTTTTCTTCAGAGCTCTTTGCTATCCCATTCGAGTCATTTAAAGCAGAAGAGCTATGGAAAATTAAACCAGGCTTCTACTATAAATTTAAGGAAGAACCGGTCATTCTTGAGATACTTTCAACATCGTTTGCACTGTCACTTCCCAAGTTCATAGGCGACAAGATTATCTTAAAAAAGATGAAAGAATATATGCTTGAAATGATAGATACACAGGGTGGGAGGGTAAGATATGACTTTGCAGAGAGGCTCGACAAAAGTAAGCTTGATTTCAGATGGGAAATGCTCCAACGGATTGAAGCAACAATTGAAGGGATATCCACTGCTATAGAAAAAGGGATGAACCAGAAATCAAAAGGTGAAAAAGCAGTTGAGGAACGAAAAGTGTTTTTATTTGAAACGGAACAAAAGATGAATGAAATCAAAGAAAAACTGGTCAAAATTAGGCAACAGGTTTCACAGGGAAATTGAAATGATATGTCCGCTTATTTAAAATACAACTACTGCCATTACGAAAAATAAGCTTCAAATGAAATCTGTACAGAACTCATCATATAGTAACAATAATCAAAAAAGAATAGCATATCAATTTATAATCCTCCTCGGAATTGTGAGCCTATTCGGAGATATAACCTACGAAGGTGCAAGAAGTGTTACCGGCCCATATTTAGCTGTTTTAGGTGCAAGTGCGAGCATTGTTGGTTTAGTGGCAGGCCTCGGCGAATTTCTCGGATATGGATTACGTTTGGTCTCTGGCTATTTTGCAGACCGTACCAAAGCATATTGGTCTCTCACGATTATCGGTTATGGATTAATTTTATCCATTCCCCTATTGGCATTTGCCGGTTATTGGCAGGTTGCAGCTTTTCTTATAATTTTAGAACGAATAGGGAAAGCAATCAGAACTCCTGCAAGGGATGCAATGCTTTCGCATGCCACACTTCAGGTGGGGAGAGGGTGGGGTTTTGCGCTCCATGAAGCAATAGACCAGATTGGAGCCATTATTGGACCCTTGATATTTTCTGCCGTGTTTCTTTTTAAGGGTGGATATCGAGAAGGGTTTGCTATTTTATGGATACCTGCTTTCCTGACTTTATCTATTCTCGTTGTCGCACGGATTAAGGTTCCATTACCTGAGAGACTTGAAACTTTTAGTGAGGGGACAGAGCCAGATATTAAAGGGAAAAAGAGGCTTCAAAAGGTTTTTTGGTTCTATGCATTATTTATCTTTCTGAGTGTTGCAGGATTTTCGAATTTTCAGATCATCTCTTATCATTTCAAAGTTCAGTCAATCGTTTCAGATATCCAGATTCCCATATTCTATGCAATTGCAATGGGTGTAGATGTATTGGTAGCCTTAATTATCGGCAAAACATATGATAAAATCGGTTTGAAATCACTGATAATAATTCCTCTTCTCACTCTCCCTATTCCCTTTTTCGCATTTTCGTATAACTATAGTCTTGCGCTGATAAGCGTTGTGCTCTGGGGTGCAGTGATGGGGATTCATGAAACCATCATGCGTGCGGCGATTGCTGATTTATCATCTGTCGAGCGTAGAGGATTTGCATATGGCATTTTTAATACAATCTACGGTGCTGCTTGGTTCTTGGGAAGTACCTTTATGGGGTTACTGTATGATATTTCCATTAGTTATATAATTATTTTTGTGATTTTCATGGAGCTGATTTCGATACCGGTGTTCTTTTTTGTCAAAAAAGAAAGAATAGAGTAATATTCAACACAATAGTTTTATAGGAGGTGTGTTCATGTTTGAGATAGAGATACCCGGTTTTGGTATGGTAAAAATTAAACATCTGGTTTCAGACTTCACAGGGACTCTCTCTTTCGACGGAATGCTTTTGCCAGGAGTTAAGGAGCAACTCAATAAGATAGCTAACTTTCTGAAACTACATATCTTAACTGCTGATACATTTGGAAAAGTAAGAGAGGAACTTGAAGGGGTAAATTGTGAGATACATATTCTTACAGGCGAAGACCACGATGTGCAGAAGGAGAAATACGTCAAAAAACTTGGCGCTGAACATGTGGTTGCCTTTGGCAACGGAAACAATGACAGGAGGATGCTCAAGGCTGCGAGGGTTGGTATTGCAGTTTCTCAGGGGGAGGGCTGTGCTGTTGATGCCATAGTGTCTGCAGATATTCATGTCACAAGTGCTAAGGACGGTCTTGACCTTCTTCTTAATCCAAAAAGGTGCAAGGCTACATTGAGGTTTTAAAAAAGTAGGATTCAAGGGGGCAAGGATTTAAGTGGTCAAGTGAGCTACTTAAGCACTCTCGAACCCTCGGACCCTCAAATCCTTGGACCCTGTTACCAATATGAAAGATGTGGATAAAGATATAGAACGTGCATCTTCTGGAAGTGAAGAAGAATTAAGATTACTCACCCACCCTCAAGCACAAAGCCATGTATTTTCCGGGAGCTATCAGAAAGGGATGAAAGTTAGGACAAACATTAAATCCTTTCAGTAACCTTTTCTGAGACTTCCTGAATAGTCACTCTTACTGTTTCTCTTGTCCGTCTGTCCTTAATCTCGACAAGACCTTCTTTGAGATTCTTTTCGCCGAGGATGATATGGATAGGAATTCCGATTAAATCCGCATCCTTAAACTTGATGCCTGCCCGTTCATCACGATCGTCCATCAACACTTCAATGCCTTTTTCTGTTAAATCCTGATAAAGTTTCTCAACAATATCAACCGTATTTTTATCCTTCATGTTCAATGGTAAAATCTCAACATCAAACGGTGCGATGCTCTTGGGCCAGATAATTCCGTCCTTGTCGTAGTTTTGTTCTATTGCTGCTGCAGCAATTCTTGCAGGGCCAATGCCATAACTTCCCATGATTATCGGAATTTCCCGTCCGTTTTCATCGAGATAGTTAGCCTTGAGAGGTATTGAATATTTTGTGCCGAGTCTGAAGATATTTCCGACCTCAATAGCTTTTTCAATTCTCAAAGGTGCATTACATTTCGGACATGAATCACCTGACTTTGCCATATGGATGTCGTGCCATTCAGCATCGAAATCTTTACCGGGCTTTATCCCTTTTGCATGGTAATGAGGCTTATTTGTACCACTCACATAGATACCCTGCTTAAGGCAAGGGTCAGAAACTACTCTTATTTTGTGATTCATGGGTCCGATGAAACCAGCCTCTATTCCCAGAATTTCTTTTACTTCATCTTTATGTGCAGGCCTGTGTTCACCGATAATCTTACTGAGCTTCTTTTCATGGAGTCCCTGGTCCCCTCTTACAAGTGCGAGCACAGGGCCATTATTGCTTATCACAAGTATGCTCTTTATGAAATATTCAGGCTTGAGATTAAGAAATCTGGATACTTCCTGGACTGTCCGTTTCTCGGGTGTATGGATTTCTTCAAATACCCAATTTTTTGTCTCTATCTCAAAAGGTATTGAAAGAGCAAGTTCGACATTTGCAGCATATCCGCATTTATCACACAGTGCAACCTCATCCTCCCCTGCAGGGCTTGGCGCCATGAATTCATGTGCGGTCGCACCGCCCATCATGCCAGGGTCTGACTCAACCATATAAAACTTAAGTCCGCATCGTGAGAAAATTTTATGATAGGCATCTGCATGGAACTGATAACTTTTTTCAAGCCCATCTTCGTCAATATCAAAACTGTAACTGTCCTTCATCAAAAATTCCCTTGTCCTAAGCACACCGCTTTTGGGTCTTGCTTCGTCTCTCAGTTTTGTCTGAATCTGATACCATATTTGTGGTAAGTCCCTGTAAGAGCGAATCTCTTTTGATGCAAGCCATGTTATTATTTCCTCATGCGTCATACCTAAACACATATCCCGACCAGTTCGGTCTTTTAGCCTGAACATCTCATCGCCGATAGCATCCCATCTCCCTGTCTCCTGCCACACCTCTGCTGGATGGAGGACAGGCATGGTGATTTCCTGCGCTCCTATGGCATTCATCTCTTCACGGAGGATTTTATTTATCTTCTCAATCACCCTGAGGCCAAGGGGTAAATAAATATATAAGCCTGCGGCGAGTTGTCTTACATATCCTGCCCGTAGCATGAGAATATGGCTTACAGACTCGGCTTCGGATGGAGTCTCTCTTAAAGTTGGAATAAACAATTTTGAGAACCGCATAGTGCCTCCTCAGTATCAGTAGAAATATAAAGAATTAATGAGCGCACATTATTCTTAATAGTATAAAAATCTTGTTACGTTAGAGTAATGAATAAATGAGGTTTAGTCAAGGGAATAGCCGGAATGATACAGGGGGCATACTTTGACATGATACCCTGGCATATCTGGTATAGAATAATAATAATATTCTTTGATTTATATCTCTCAAAATAACTCATCATTGATACTTGATTTTCCGTTATTCCCTGTTGTATATTACGCTATGCATAAAAAGAACACGCGTCTGCGCAAGAGGAAGGTATCTTCAGCCGGTTTTCGTGGTCGCATCTGGATTGACGGTGCAGAAGGGACATTCCTGGGATACGGACGAATCGTGTTACTCGAAAGAATCCGGGAATATGGGTCCATCACAAAAGCTGCAAAGTCAATGGAGATGTCTTATAGGCATGCCTGGGAACTTGTGGATTCCATGAACAGGCAGGCCCAAAAACTACTTGTTGAAGCTTCAACCGGCGGTAAAGGAGGGGGAGGTGCCCATGTGACTGAAGAGGGAGAGAAGGCAATTAAACTCTTCTGGCAATTTTATGCAGACTTTCATGACTTCCTCAAACAAGAGGAACAGAATCTTATGTTTTCAGATAAGAATCAACAGAGAAGGAGAAAAGTATGAAAAGGCTGTTTTTAGCAATGGTGCTCATTATGTTTTCAGCAACAGTGGCTACTGCATCAACAGAAATAGTATGTGCCTCAACCACGAGCACTGAGAATTCAGGATTATTCGGGCATATCCTGCCCATGTTTGAAAAAAAGACAGGCATAAAGGTAAAAGTAGTTGCCCGCGGAACAGGTGCGTCAATCGAAATGGGCAAGCGGGGGGATGCAGATGTTGTCTTTGTACATGCAAAGGAACTTGAACTGAAGGCAGTTGAAGAAGGATACTTTGTGAATCGTCACGAAGTTATGTACAATGATTATGTCATCATCGCGCCTCCAAATGATCCTGCAAAGGTGAAGGGAACCAAATTAGCCTCTGATGCGTTCCGTAAAATTGCAGAGACTTGGTATCCCTTTGTTTCAAGGGGAGATAAATCAGGCACGCATACCAAGGAACTCGAAATATGGAGGAAAGCAGGTATCGACCCAAAGGGAAAGAAATGGTATCTCGAAGTAGGACAGGGAATGGAAAAGACCCAGAGGATTGCCAATGAAAAGCGTGCATATGCCCTTACCGACAGAGGAACGTGGCTTGCAACAAAGGTAAAGGACAAGCTCGAAATGATTATCGTTCTTGAAGGTGACCCCGTTCTCTTTAATCAGTATGGAGTAATGGCAGTGAATCCCAAGGTGTATAAGCATGTGAAGTATGATGAGGCGATGCAATTCATAAACTGGCTTATTTCAAAGGAAGGACAGAAGGCTATCGCATCATTTAAAGATAAGTATGGCAATCAGCTCTTTATACCGAATGTGAAATAACAACCAGTGTTATATGAAAAGATTATGTTTCCTTCTGTTGATCTTTGTTTTTTCACTTTCAATATGGACTTTACCTGCTTTAGCATCTGATACATCTGCAGAGATTGAGCAGCTTAAAGAAGAGGTAAAGAGGCTTCTCAAGAGGATAGAGGAGTTAGAGAAAAAGCAGGCTGAGACTGAGGCGAAGACTGTTGAGATAGAAGAAAAGACGGTAGAAGCTGAAAAGAAGGGATTGCAGGCTGGGTATGACAGAGGTTTTTATATAAAGACTCAGGATGAAAATTTTCTCTTGAGAACGAATCTACTTATCCAGTTTCGTTATACATACCTGTCTTTTGACAGGATGGTCAACGCCAACAATGAAAACTGGAGCAACTTCCTTTTGAGGCGTGCGAGGGTCTTTTTCTCTGGTAATGCTCCCAATAAAGACTGGACATATTACTTTCATATTCAGTTAGAGACTTTCAGGGAGGCGAGAGGTGCTGCAAACCTCCACGATGCATATGTAACATGGCAGAAATATCCTTATTTTCAGGTCCGGTTTGGACGTGGCAAGATTCCCTACGGACTTCACTTCTGGCAATCTGCGAGCCTTCTTAACGGGGTTGATAGATCAATCTTTTCAGGTGAGACGGATGTGGACAACAACGAAGATGCCAGGAGATGGCCCGGTGGGAATGCTAATTTCCAGGTGAGCAATGAGGATAGCGTGACAAAGTTTCCGATTGGTGGGTTTAATCTTTACAGGTCTCAGGGGATTCACTTACAGGGTGATATTAATCTATTCGGTGAGGATGGATTCTTACAGTACTGGGCTGGCGTCTATAACGGAAGAAACACAAAGGGAGGTGTGAACAGTGACAGCACCCCACTATGGTTGGGCAGGATCTCCATAAATCCCTTTGGAAAATACGATTTGAGTCAGCAGGGCGACCTTTATTACAGCAAAACCCCTAAGGTCTGTTTTCTTCTCTCGGGTGCTCAGTATGGAGATCGGCTGAGCAAGATTCGGAGTTCAGCGGATGGAAGTGAACAACCAGTGGCTCCTTACGATATTAAAGGTTCTGGCTATAACCTGGCTGCCCTGATAAGATACAGAGGTTTCTCTATGGATGCTGAATATGGGTATGACCGTTTAGAGCAGAAGAGAGAGGGGGGACATACATGGGAACGCTTCGGCTACAGATTTGATACGGGCTACTTCTTAATACCCAGGAAGTTTGAAGTAGTAGCAAGGTATGCACATCTTGAGAGAATGAAAGATAATACAGTGGAAAAGTCCCTTGCCTCGGGGCTCGGTCTTGTTAGCGTTAATGGTGGTACAAACAATGCCATCGAGGATAGCCTTAAAGAATACACCATTGGTTTGAACTACTATGTTCTCGACCACAATATGAAGCTCTTTGTGGATTACAGTTACCTGACGAGGGAGTTTATCCCGATCCCTACTGCAACTGCTCCGGTTGATGACCAGCATGATCACAGATTCAGAACGATGATGCAGTTCTTCTGGTGATCTTCTCTTGAGTTACCACATTGATTGAAACTTACACATTTGTGTTTTATCCATGGAATCAATTATAGAGGGTTTTAGAAAGGCCTTTTCCCTTATATTTACTCTCGACCCAGAGCTGTTGAGTATTATATTCTTGTCCCTCGAGGTCTCGGTGATAGCCCTTATAGTAGCGACAGCCGCAGGCCTCCCGGTAGGTTCTCTGACGGGATTAAAGAGATTTCCAGGAAGGGGATTAATCGTCAGCCTTCTGAATACCTTTATGGGTCTTCCTCCGGTCGTTGTTGGACTCTTTTTATATCTTCTGCTATCAAGGAGTGGTCCCCTCGGCTTCATGGCCTTACTCTATTCACCTACAGCAATGATTATTGCCCAGAGCATTCTTGCCTTTCCTATCGTTGCTGCCCTTTCCCACTCGGCTATTATAAAGGTTGAGCCTGTCATCAAACAGGCTTCCCGGACACTCGGAGCAAAGCCTTTCCAGGTAACGGTAGCCGTCGTCAAGGAAGCACGGTATGGAATAATGTCGGCGGTAATAGCTGCACTTGGGAGAGCAATGGCTGAAGTAGGCGCTGTACTCATTGTTGGCGGAAATATTGCTGGATTTACGCGTGTTATGACAACAACTATTGCCCTTGAAACAGACAAAGGGAATTTTGAACTCGCTCTTGCACTCGGTATCATACTCCTGATGATTTCATTTGTTATAAATATGGTACTGTACGTGATTCAAAAGAAAGGGGTTGTACAAGCAGAATGATGAGTCTGAAGCTCATTACCTCACATATTTACAAAAGTTATGATGGAAAACCCGTTCTGAGGGACTGCTCCTTTTCGTTCGAAAAGAGCGGAACCTATGTGCTCATGGGACCTAACGGATGTGGTAAATCAACATTTCTCAGAATCTGCGCCCTTCTT
>JAOUJR010000079.1 GCA_029883145.1 Nitrospirota bacterium | reverse complement strand
CTTGAATGATCTCTGGCTCAAACTCTGCGGAAACTCACACAGCGGCTCGTTCAAGGACCTTGGTATGACAGTGCTCGTGTCGCAGGTCAAGCAGATGATAAGTGATGGTGCGCCGATCAAGGCTGTCGCCTGTGCGTCCACCGGCGACACTTCAGCCTCGCTGGCTGTTTATTGTGCTGCTGCCGGCATCCAGTCCATCGTGTTGCTGCCAAAGGGCAAAATTTCAATCGCGCAGCTCATCCAGCCGATCGCGAACGGTGCGCTGGTGTTGTCTCTGGACACCGACTTCGACGGCTGCATGCGCGTTGTGAAGGAGATCACCAAGGACGAGACGATCTATCTCGCCAATTCGATGAACTCTTTGCGGATAGAGGGCCAGAAAACCGTCGGTATAGAGATCGTCCAACAATTCGATTGGGACACACCTGACGTGATCATCATCCCTGGCGGTAACCTCGGAAATGTCTCTGCGCTGGGAAGCGGCCTGCTTATGATGCGTAATCTCGGCCTGATTACCAAGCTGCCGCGTATCGTTGTTGCCCAGGCAGAGGCTGCCAACCCGCTTTATCGCTCGTATCTGAATAACTTCGAGACCTTTGAGCCAATACATGCCCAGAAGACACTGGCCAGTGCCATCCAGATTGGCGACCCGGTCAGTGTCGAGAAGGCCATCCGCGTACTAAAGCAGTTCAACGGTATCGTCGAACAAGCCACTGAGCAGGAATTAGCTGACGCTGCTGCGCTCGGTGACACCACAGGCATGTTAAACTGTCCTCACACCGGCGTCGCACTGGCGGCGCTCATCAAACTGCTCAAAGCTGACAAGATTGATAAGTCCGAGCGCGTCGTGGTCATCTCAACAGCACACGGGCTGAAGTTCACCGACTTCAAGGTCAGTTACCATGAAGGAACGCTCGACTTTCCCTGCCGATTCTCCAACAGACCGATCGAACTCCCGGCCAGTGTGGATGCGGTCAAGGAAATCCTTCAGCAAGCTTTTAGAGAAGGAGAAAAACAGATGCCTAAAAAGTCTTCAAACACCAAGACCTGGAAACCAGCTACCCTTGCCATCCACGGCACAGGTCGCACTCCTAAAGCTCACTATGCAGTCTCCACACCAATCGTCCAGACCTCCAACTACTACTTCGACTCCACCGCTGAGGTACTGAAGTTTATGAAGGCCAGGAGCGAGGGCCGTGTGGTGCGCGAGCATGAATATGGACGCTATGGTAACCCTACCCAGCAGGAATGCGAACGCAAGCTTGCTGCCATTGAGGGCGCAGAGCGGGCATTGCTCTTCGCTACCGGTATGAGCGCAGTAGTGATGACAGTGTTAGCCAACATGCATCGCGATGGCCATATCATCTTCACCAGCGACTGCTACCGTCAGACTCGCGACTTTGCAACAAGCTTGCTGGCTGAGTTCGGCCTGCAAGTCTCGCTGGTTGACCCGAATGCCGATGCAATCGCACAGGCAATCAAACCCAATACCAATATCATCTTCACCGAATTGCCGACCAACCCCTACCTGCGTGTTCTTGATATACAGTCTGTGCTGAAAGTCGCTAAGAATCACGGTGTGATGACCATTATTGATGCGACGCTCGCAACACCATACAATATTAAGCCGCTTGAACTTGGTGTAGATATCGTCATCCATTCTGCCACCAAGTATCTCGGCGGCCACAACGACCTGCTGGCTGGTGTTGTCCTTGGCAGACAAGAAGTCCTGAACGAACTCAACCGCTTACAGCGCATGATTGGCGCCACCCCTGGCCCATTCACCTGTTTCCTTCTTGAACGGGGACTGAAAACCTTTGTACTCCGCATGGGACATCACAACCGCGCCGGGCTGGCTATAGCCCATATGCTTGAGTCACACCCGAAGATCGAGAAAGTCTGGTATCCTGGCCTTAAATCACATCCGGATTACCGCACTGCAACCAAGCTCTTGAGCGGCTTTGGGAGCGTTATTACCTTTCTGATCAAAGGCGGTAACAAAGAAACCCGCAAGTTTATTGATTCGCTGGAGTTATTCTTGATCACACCCAGTCTCGGCGGCAGTGAAAGTCTGGTGACTCAGATGGCAACCATGTCATTCTTTGACTACCCTGAGGAATACCGCCGCTCAATCGGCATGGTGGACAACCTCGTCCGAATCGCACTGGGACTTGAAGACATGGACGACCTGATCGCTGACCTGAAGCAGGCATTGGACAAAATCTAAACCTGTTGTCAGAGATTGCTCACTACGTATACTCTATACAAAATGCAGCTTACGAACAATAAAACATACCATACTCGATAGAGATTGAAAGGGCTCTTATCTCTAAGAAGAAATTATGTTAAAATCTAAATAAATAAAGGTATCCAGAGTTTTTCTTTCTGGAAAAGAAGTATGCAGGGAAGATTATGAGACGCATAACTTTGGGCATTTTGTGGTTCACATTGTTTTTGTCCTGGCCATCTTACCTTTGCGCTGCCACTGAAACAGTTCGCATGCCAATCACCCTTGATTACTCTCTCATCCGTTCAGTGTTCATTCAGCAGGCATATACCCATCCCGGTGAACGGGCAGTGCCATTGGATCGGGATAACAGCTGCACACAGATCGAACTCTGGGAGCCAGGGGTTGGTCCGGAGCAGTCCATGCTGAAGCTCGGCAGCAATATTAAGATTCGCGCAGGGCTGCCGATAGAAACTTTCAATTCGAAATCTAAAAAATGTAAAGTTTAGACTGTAATTACGCTGTCAGCTGACCATTTTAACCGAATTTACGATTTTTTTAATTCCTTCGGGTATATTATATCCAAGATAAAAAAGAGTCTGAGGATATTAACCCTTGTCATAGGTTTCAAACTAATCCCTTTCCCTTTTTTGAATTCCTCCAGTCTATCTTTCTCCCCACCCGCAAGCTTGATACCAACTTTATTGATTATTGAATGTACAAGAAACATCTGTAAAGTAACAGACACAACCCATACGATGCAACTTACTATCAACACAATCCAGGATATTTCGGAGTGTCTGGCAATAAACGAATAAATTACATACATAATAGCTAACGAATCTATCAACGTAATTGCGATGCGAAAAGGTGCGTAGAGAGCTGTTTCCCCAAAATGCCTCTCGTCAAAAAGATCTTTATCCCATGTGAACCTATATTCATCCCACAATGGAATTGTTGGCAAATTCAGCCTTTCATTCTGCCCTGTAGACCATCGGTAATTTTTAAAATATGTCTCCAGTTCAGTACAATAATTTCCAGCCCTGATTATCCGTATTTCTGCGTTTAGAAGCAGATACATAAATCCACAAGCTAAGAATCCAAGCCCTAAGAGAATGAGCATGCCAAAAAAAATATACATGTTGAAAACATAAACTGTAAGAGCTGAGGCGGTAATCAAAACGGTCAAACCAATTTTTATGACATCACTTTGTTGCTTGATGCTTTCACCCCTTTCGTTTCGAGCATGTTCACAGGCTTTCAAATACAGGGAGAATTCGTTTTCAAAAACCCTGCTCTTATTTACATTCATAAAGGATTCAGTATAAATCTGATTTAAACGTTGCTTGAGCTCAACAATCTTATTTTTTAAAGCGGTATTTTCCTCTTCAAGCATTTCTTTTGACTTCCCTTCAATCTAAGGTGTTCTCAATAGTAACCGTTTTATACCTTCATTAAGTTCTTTGAGGTACGCCCTGTAGCAGTGCGTTACTCTTATATAAATTTAGCCCATCATAATGATTAGTGCAATAGATCGAATTAAGAAAGCGGGCACAGAATACGAAATGGAAACTAAATATATCCAATTTGTTAATCAGATGATTCACGTAAAAATTTTTTAATAGAGTATCAGATAGTTCTATAAAATTTCAAAGTCCACATAGAGGTGACTGACTTCTTTATTTACTATGACAAAATCATTTGACGAATCTCTAACCTCTAATCCAGAATAAATGTATTCCCTTGCATATTGCCCATGCGAGCAGGGCACATGCAGGCAAAGTGACTATCCATGCAAGGATGATATTTCCTCCGACTCCCCATCGAACTGCTGAGAGCCTTTTTTGTGCACCTACACCCATTATGGAGGAGGAAATGACATGGGTTGTTGAAAGTGGAAGGCCGATTCTTGATGCAATCTCAATAATCGTGGCTGCTGATGTTTGAGCAGCAAACCCGTGAATGGATTCGAGGTGGACAATACGGACACCGAGGGTCTTCATAATTCTCCAGCCTCCGACTGCAGTGCCAAGTGCCATAGCTATTGCACATGCTCCCATTACCCAGTACGGGACATGAAATTCAGGAAGGTGATAGTAACTTACCAACGCCATTGCGATAATCCCCATTGTTTTCTGAGCATCATTGCTCCCGTGGCTAAAAGCCATATAGGCTGCTGATACAATTTGAAGTCTTCTAAAAAGGCTATTAACCAATGAAGGCGAAGATTTCCTAATCAACCGTATGAGGAATAACATTAAGAGAAACCCCAAAATAAGTCCAATGAGAGGAGCAAAAACCAATCCTGCAAGCACCATATTTACTCCTTTCATGATGATCACATTTGTTCCTGCTGTTGCTATCGCAGCACCTACCAAACTTGAAAGAAGAGCATGGCTTGAGGATGTGGGAAGGCCGAAATACCATGTGATTATATCCCATGCAATAGCGGATATAAGAGCAGAAATAACTGTGACCTGTGTGACACATGAAGCCTCTACGAGGCCTGCTCCCACTGTCTTGGCAACTGCAGTTCCTGATAATGCACCGACCATGTTTAATATCGTTGCCATTATAATAGCTTTTTTAGGTGTCAAAGCCCTTGTTGACACTGATGTAGCAATTGCGGTTGCTGTGTCGTGAAAACCGTTGATGAAATCAAAAACAAGTGCAAGAAGTATTACACAGAGGAGGAGAAAGTAGGTATCAGGCATACTTAAGCACTATGCCCTCAAGTATGTTTGCAACATCTTCGCACCTGTCTGATGCATCTTCGAGGTGCTCATAAATCTCCTTCCATTTGATAATAAGGATGGGGTCTGCTACTGTATCAAATAATGTTCCGAGTGCATCTCTGAAGCCCCTGTCTATTCTATTTTCGAGCCTGTTTATCTCGATGCAATATTCCTGGACATGTGAGTAATTCTTTTCTCTCAGTTGTTTTATTGCTTTATGTACCATCTCACACGTTGCAAGAAGGTCTTTTGACATTGAAATCGCTTCCTTTGTGGATTCCTTTAATTTAAATACGGTAAGCCTGTCAGCTGCAGCCCAGATAAGGTCCATAATATCATCTAATCTACATGTAAGGGCGTGTAAATCCTCTCTGTCCAGAGGGGTTACAAAGGTCTTGTTGAGTTGCTTCATGACGTCGTGGGTATAAATGTCACATTCCTGCTCTAATTCGTGTATCTCTTTTACCCAGGCATCAACGTTGCTGAAGTTCTCCATAAGGGCAACAAAGAGCGTACATGCATGCGAGGTGTTTGCTGCCATTTTTTCAAATATCTCATAGAAGTCTACAGTTTTTTGAAATATCTTCATCATAATCAAACCCAATCTAATATAAAAGAACAACTACTTTAAAGTCAATGTAAGTCTATGTAATTTGCAAAACGTTTTTGGGGTTATAAAAGAGGGGAATTTTTTATAGTATCTCTTTACAAAAGATTTTATACTTTCTCAGAAATATAAACGTGTTCAACAAGAAAAACTATTCTGGTATCTTACTGAATAGATACCCTGCAACAGTTCCGAATAGTACAGGCACAAGCCATGTTGAAATGACTGGTGGTAATATACCCGCATATCCCATTGAAAGCGTAAAGGTATAGGTAAACCAGTAGATAATGCTTATAAAGAGTCCAAGGCCTGCTACGAATAGTCCTCTCCCAACCAGGCCCTTCATCGAAAGAGATATGCCGAGGATAATCATAAAAAAGTTTGTGAGAGGGTATGATATCTTTGAGTTCAGATCTACCACGAGTTTTGTGTTCCTGAACCCCGCTGTTTTTAATCTATTCGTATACCCATAGAGCTCACCTATCCCCATCTCTTCTGGTTTTTTTATCCCCTCACTGAAAAAGTCAGGAGATTCAAGATATTGGTAATCCATCTTTGGTATTTTATTGACTTTACCACTTTCTATGTCATAAATAGTTACATTCTTTAGGCGCCATATGTTTTCTGAACTTGGAACTTGGAACTTGGAACTTGGAACTTCAATCCATTCTGCTACTTCCGCCTCTATCCTTTTCTCGAGAAAATCCTTTCCGAAGACAAAAATGCTCAGCCCTCGCACAAGTCTTTTCTCAGGGATATAGAGTTCGATCCTTACCGGAGAGCCATCAGTACCCCTTAGCCAGAGAGTACCGTCTTTAAAGAGAAGCTTTTTTTCTTTTTTCATAAGGGTGTTTTTTAACTCATTCGACCTTCTTGAAAAATCAGGGACAATGCTCTCTCCAACAACAAAGGCAAATATACTTAACAATATTCCTGCAATAATAAATGGATATAAAAGGGTTTTTAATTTTCCGCCAGTGGCTTTGATTGCGACAACCTCTTTATTACGTGACGCCTGGCTGAAAATAAACAGGCTGCATAAGAGCATAGCAGCCGGAAGCAGGTAAAGAAGATACTTCGGAAAATTAAAAATCGCATAAAGCAGGAGGCTTTTAAGATCCGGCCTGCTCGGCATAAAGTCATCTATCTTGTCGATAAGATCAAGAATACTGAATATCGACGCAAGCCCTATCCCTATAAGAGCCAGAAGTTTAAAAAATTCTTTAAGGTAATGCCGCTGTATTATTAACATAAATAAAAATTACTTTGAACTTTCCCTTTTAAAAATCAATAATGCAAATATCCCTAAAATAACAGTCGGACTCCATGCACCAATGTAATGAGGTAGCTTACCAGCCCTCACAAGATTCTCACCGTATATGAGAATCACGTAATACACGGTAAACACCGCCAACCCCAGAGCCAATCCACCAAGTTTACCCGATTTTCCTGCCATCAAAGCAAGTGGTGGACCGAAAAAGATAAGAATGACGCACAATAAAGGCAATGAAAGCCTTCTATGAAATTCAAGTTGCAAGGACACCGCACGTGATGCCTCTGCGTGCTTTGCCTCTTTAATCAGTTCAAAAGGAGTGAGTTCTGCATTTTTTTTGGATGGTGCATCTGTCTCAAGTCTGAGGAGTAAGTTGTATTTTTCAAAAAACAGTTCGGTGGTACTATTTCCTCTTGCAATATGGATATATCCATCTTTAAGGTAGATACTTGTATCAAGACCTTCTGACACAAATATCTTCCCTTCCTTTGCCATCAAAACCCCCGGTTCATTTTTATTCCGTCCATCATATATAAAAATTCCCGAGAGGCTATCAACAGAGGGCTTTTCCTTTATCATAATCACAATATCTTTGAATGCAGTATTGAATGTGCCTGCTTCTATCGCAAGAGGGGTACGAGTTGTGATGATAGTGGTGATTACATCCTTGAGCTTTACACTGCTTTT
>JAOUJR010000108.1 GCA_029883145.1 Nitrospirota bacterium | reverse complement strand
AGCAGGGTGACAAGCTGAAATTTTTTCTACTATAGCACAAAGAAAATTGTATGCCAAGACAATCAAGGAATTAATTAATGTAGTTATTATTATATTAATTTTAATTTGACGCGAAATGGTGTATAATAAAAAAAATCGAAAAAATAAAAATGAAAGGGGTAACAATGTCAGGAGTAAAAGAAGGAGATACAGTCAGGATTCATTATACATGCAAACTTGATGATGGTACAGTATTTGATTCCTCAGATAACAATGGTCCTATGGAGTTCAAAGTTGGGGAGGGTAAATATTTTCCTAAGCTGGAACAGGGTATTATCGGTATGAGCCCTGGTGAGTCAAAGACAATCGCAATACCGATGGATGAGGCATATGGTCCACGTTTGGAAGAGAGGATATTTGAGTTCGATAAGACAAGGGCTCCGGAAGGTTTTAGTCCGAGTATCGGTCAGCAAATACAGATGCACAGGGCTGATGGCAAACCAGTGAATGTAACGGTGATAGGCATATCTGAAAAATCTTTTACCATGGATTGTAATCATCCGCTTGCAGGCAAAGACCTTAATGTGGATCTCACTCTGGCGAAAATTATTGCGGAATAAGGAAATCAAGGATTCAAAAGTGAAAGGAAAAACACCTGAACCCTTGAATCCTTGAGACCTTGACTCCTGTTGTATATCTATTTATTCAAAAGCTTCGCTGCGTCTTTTGCAAAGTAGGTAAGGATTAGGTCAGCGCCCGCGCGCTTGATCGAGGTAAGTATTTCGATCATCACACGCTGTTCGTCAATCCAGCCAAGCTTTCCCGCAGCCTTTACAAGGGAATATTCTCCGCTTACATTGTAGGCAGCAATAGGTACATCAAAAGCATCTTTTGCATCAGAGATAACATCGAGGTATGCGAGTGCAGGTTTCACCATAATAATATCTGCACCTTCCTCGATATCAAGCGTGATCTCTCTGAGAGCTTCCCTTCTGTTTGCAGGATCCATCTGGTATGAACGCCTGTCACCGAATTGCGGGGTTGACTCAGCAGCTTCCCTGAAAGGGCTGTAGAATGCTGATGCATATTTTGCAGCATAAGACATAATTGGTGTCTCATGGAATCCTTCTTCATCAAGTGCACGTCGGATTGCCTCAACCCTTCCATCCATCATGTCTGATGGTGCAACCATGTCTGCACCTGCTTGAGCATGGGAGACAGCCTCTTTTGAGAGGAGTTCAAGAGTCGGGTCGTTTTGAACTGTGCCATCTTTTATGACTCCACAGTGGCCATGGCTTGTGTACTCACACAGACATACATCTGTGATTACGTAGAGTTCCGGGAGCGTGTCTTTAATAGTTCTGATCGCATTCTGAACAACTCCATGTTCATCATATGCACTAGAACCCATTTTATCTTTATGTTCGGGAATCCCAAACAGTATGATGGAAGGGATACCAAGGGAATACACTTCTTTTGCACTTTTGACTATCTTGTCAACAGATTCCTGAAAACATCCCGGCATAGATGAAATTTCTTTTTTTACTCTTTTGCCACAGGTAACAAACAGAGGATAGATAAAATCTTCAGGAGAGATGGTTGTTTCCCTCACCATCTTTCTGATGGTCTCATTCTTTCTTAATCTCCTTAATCTATGAATTGGAAACATTTCTTTACATGGTGTTATGAAAATTATTCTTTATGAATTATATCAAAAACTTTAAATATATGGCAGGAATATTTAAATTCCAGAATCTGCCGATAAACATTTGCACTTTCTACAATCAGGCCAAGAAATACACTTTTAAAGATTTCGTCAGTACAGCACATCATTAATTTACAATAATAATTTATTGTTTTTATAATAAATATAGGAACAGGCAGGGATACACTTTGACCCGAAGGTGGTAGAGGCTTTTTTGAAGATAATTGAGAACAATAAGAAGAGCTGACACTATAGGAGTTCTTTAAATGGTATGAGGTCAAAGAACCTGAAAAGAGTTGACATTGCCTTACTCTCTGACTGGATGCCTATCTCTGCAAGGGCAGCGATTGGATTAAGACCTCCTACAACAATAAGACCTGCCTTATCCATACCAACAGGCATCTCAAGGAGCGGCTGGTTGGGATTGCCAACAAGCAGAACGCCACCAATGCCTTTTTCTTTAAAGTCTTTGCTCAATTGTTTGACCTTCTCAAAGCATACAACAGGAATCTCTCTGAAGCTTGCGAGTATCTTCCCATAGTGGTTTTTCACTGCACCTATCACATCAGTCATCCTGCTTTTTATAAAAATTTCAAGAGGGTCAAGTGATGAGCCCTCATAGCTTATGAGCGCGGTAAACCTTGACGGTTGAGAGTTTTCTATCTGTAATACTCCGCCAAATTTTGACGTGACAGGTATTCCTGCCTTGAGGAATATTCCATTTATTGTGACACTGCATACCGTGCCAAATCCTATGTGACCTTTAGGCACAATGATGTCACCAATCTTTTCGCTGCCTCTTCGTATTACAACCCTGTCACACATGACATATGGTGATGAGAACACCGGTTTCATTATCCGTAGTGCTTCTTTAAGTCTTTTTTCAGGGAAACAGGATACATTGAGGATTATGTTCCCATCTTTTCTTTCGAAGTCAATATCTGTGAGGTAGGATAGGGTTTCTATTTTACTGCTCACAAAGCCGACTTTTTCGGATACAAGGGCGTGGGAGAGTTCTTCCTTGCCCTTCTGTGTAATCATTCTTCCTTCCTTGCCAAATACTTTTGTGAACCCTCTTTCATCGAGTATCCTCAGGTGATACCTGACGGTCCTTTCTGTGAGCTCAACTCCGTGAAGTTTCAGTTGTCTTGATAGTTCCCTTGAACCGAGTATTTTGTCCTGATGTTTCTCAAGAATTTTCAGGATTGCCAGCATTGTCTTCGTCATAATAGTATTCCCTCATTTCGGGGACACGGTATACCATGCCCCCGTTGTCTATTATAACCTAACGGGCAAAAATACCCTCTTTTATTCCTAAACCAAACATAATTTTTTCTGCTTCTGCCATGTCTGATTCCATCACATAAGGTATGCCTGTTACCTCTGCTGCCTCTTTTGTCAGAGAGACAAGGTCGTCCCTGTCCAGGTATTTAATTGCGAACTTCCTTGCGCCAGCCATAAGCTGCTCAAGGCCAATAATTAACCTGTCACAGAATGTGTACATACCAATTGCACCAGCGGGAATTTTTTCATAGTCCTTGCCATATTTTGATTTTAGTGTCTCAGCGCTCACAAATATTTTCTCTATTGAATTGCCGTACTTCTTTATTTCAACAGGCAGTTTCTCTTCTGAAATCCATCTCTGTATATTCTTACCAACCATTGCGGGTATCATTGTTGCGCGTCCCATGCAGACAGCCTTCACAAAAGGTGCACCCATGGCAATTGCCTTGAATACATGATCTTCGAGTGAGAATCCCCCTGCTATGGCAATATCAGGCACATATTTCCCCTGTGACTTTAGCTGATTGGCAAATTTATATGCAAGCGCTTCAAGATAGATGGTAGGTATCCCCCACTCATTCATCATTCTCCATGGGCTCATGCCTGTTCCACCGCCTGCACCGTCAATGGTAAGAAGGTCTATCTCTGCATCAGATGCAAACCTCATTGCCCTTGCGAGGTCAATAACCCTATATGCACCTGTTTTCAGAGAAACAAATTTTGCACCTATCTTTCTTAAATGTGCAACACTATTCATAAACCCTTCATATTCGACCATGCCGAGCCTTGAATGTCTTTCAAATTCTTTGAAAGCGCCTTCATGAAATGCTTTCTGGACAACTGGATCCTCAGGGTCTGGCAGGACAATGTAGCCTCTTTTTTTCAGTTCGAGAGCCGTTTCAAGGGTTTTAAGTTTTACTTCGCCGCCTATGTCCTTTGCACCCTGCCCCCACTTTAACTCATGGCATTCCACGCCGAGTTTCTCGACCGCATATTCAGGGGAGCCGAGTCTGCCATCCTCCACGTTTTGCTGAAGGACGATTGCTCCATAACCATCTGACCACTCTTTATAGGTGTTCACCCTTCTCGCAAGCTCTGGAGAATTAACTACCTTTCCATGCTTTAACTCTGCCTTTGGATCCATCCCAACAATATTTTCACCGATTACTACCATTATTCCTGATATGGCACTTCCGATAGCCATTGGTTCCCAATTGTCCTTGGCTATATTTGTTGAGCCTAAAGCACCGGTAAAAATCGGTAATTTTAATTTAACCTTGTGTTTGTTGCCAATTGAGACTTCTGTAGACACATTGGTAAATAGCGCTTTGTCAGAGTCAGCCTCTATCCCTACTGCCCCTACACACGTACCCTGAATGTTCAAATGTGAATAATCCACAGGGTAAGGCTTTGTAGCACCGGCAGTTATCTTTCCAAAAGGCTGGGGGTAAAGCACCTCTCTTCCCCTAAAAGATGACTTGCCTATTTCACAAAATCCCGGACATCCGTCAAGACAGACAGAACATATTCCTGAATACGGTGCGGGATCAGGAACCCTGTTCCTTGTTCCTGTCGCTGAACTTGCATTTGGTTGACCTTGATACATTTTGGCCTCCTTAAAGTAAGTAATAGTTATTTTTCTGACATTGAATTAAGTATTTCTCATGTCAGAGGACAAAAAAATATTTAGATATTTTCTTGTCCGATTGTATGATTCATAATTGAGCCACTTTTCAAGCGCATAATAAAAGCAGCTCTGCGTTATCACCTCCTTCGTTTTTCAATAAAGATGGAACTTCTTTTTTCAGGTACATCGAATCGCCTGACCTTAGTGTTTCCCCTTTATTTTTTATGACAACAGAGATAGCTCCTTTTAAAACATATATGAGCTTTATGCCTTCAGCAGGGATGAAATTTTCTGTTTTAGTGTAAGGCTCTAAAAGGATGAGAGTGCCTGAAACATTGCCATTATTCACGATGCGATAACCCTTAAGACCAGTTTCATTTATTGACAGATGAGAGAAGATTTTCTCTTTCTTAATAAGCCATTGAGCGTCTTCAGATTTATTTTCTTCAAATAATGTTGAGAAATTCACTCCAAGTGCATTGCAAATCTGTATAAATGAGTGAAGAGAAGGGTTTATCTGGTTATTTTCTAATTGAGAGATAAAGCTCGGTGTAAGGTCAACCTTCTCAGCAAGCTCTTTCTGGCTCATGCCAATATTTGTCCGTAATTCTTTTATTTTTGTTCCTATGTCAAAAAAAGGCTCTTTTCTCACAGGTGTGATTGCTATGCTTTTTTTGTTATTCTCAATTTCATAGGGATGTGGCTTGAACGCCTCTCTGTCAGGCCGACCTTCAAGCTTCAACGCTTTTATGTAGAGCTTATCTTTTCTCTTGTATAATTCTAAAACCACCTGTGTGATGTGCCTTAAATTCGCTTTGAATGCCGGGCTGTGAGCTTCTTTCTCTAAAATCCAGTATGCGACAGTACCGAGGTCGTAAAGTCGTGGACATATATAGGTAAAGAATTTATAGGTGCTGTTTTCATCTCCCCAGAGGTCTTGCATGCCGGTAAGGCTGTCAAAAATGTATCTGTTTCCTGAAGGAAGATTGTCTTCTAAAGAATTAAGGACATCTGTAAAATGGGTTATATCAGAAGGATTGTCAACTTTAATGACATTTGTACCTGAGTAATTTTCATAGAACTTGATAAATGCTCTATCATTTTTGCCTTTTCCTGATGTAAAACAGTCAAGTAATGTGAATTTCTCTTGAGACAGTGCGTTGTCTATCTGTTGAAGGGCGCTATGAGGAGATTTATTAAAACTTACATAGATGACATTCTGATTTTCGTCAAAAGATTGCCTTATAAAATTCTGTACAAATAGTTCGAAGGCAGTTCCTGCCTCGACTTCCCAAACCACATTGTCGCCGATATAGAGAGAATCTATAAGCCTGTCGAGGTCTTTAATGCCGGATGTTATTTTATCCATAATAGACGGCAATCGGTTACCGTTAGTTTTAACTATATACAATAATTTGAGATTTGTCAAGCGGTAACCTTTTGCCGTTTAGTATTTCGAGAGGTTGACCTTTAAACAAGCAATATGTGCAAATTGGTTGCAATCACATCAAATGAATATTTTTCGCCAATAGAAAATATTCTTGCGCTCGAGACAATGAAGGAAGGTCATGACAGTTCCGGTCTTGGACTTATACTGAAAGACCTCGGGGGGGAATTTGAAAAGCTAAAAAGACAGGAACG
>JAOUJR010000440.1 GCA_029883145.1 Nitrospirota bacterium | reverse complement strand
TGAAGAATTAGAAAGAAGGGAAACATATGAATATTGCAATCTTAGGCGCTCCAGGATGTGTCGGCAGAACTCTTATCAAAAAAATTCTCGAATCTCAGGACTATGAAGTCATCGCTTCTTACCGCACAGAAAAAGAGATTCCTGAGGGGATGCCGTCTGATCGGCTCACCTGGAAACAGGTGAACCTTCTTGATGAATCAAGCGCAGAGAATTTTCTTCGTGGTACAGATGTTTTAATCTATCTCATCCATTCTCTTGGTGCAAAAAATTTTGAACAGCTCGATATCCAATTAGCCAATGCCGCAGGCAACGCAGCTCAGCGTGCATGCATTAAAAAAATAATCTATCTCGGAGGCATTGTCCCCAAGGACCAACAGGCATCTCCTCACCTTACAAGCAGAATGAAAACAGGACAGGCTCTTGCTTCATACGGAATTCCCGTCGCAGAGGTTCGTGCAAGTATACTTTTAGAGACCTGCAGTTTTTCGTATCTTATTGTCTATTTCCTCGCAAAGAGACTCCCTGTAATGATCACTCCCCGATGGCTTAATTCTCTCTGTGCACCGATTTCACTTCAGGATGCGGTGAGTTGTCTTGCAGCACTTATCTCCAGAAATATCAACAGGCATGAGATTTTTGAAATAGGGTCTGACTTTGTGCGATATCGTGACCTTCTTGCTCTCTGCGGAAAGTCGATACGTGGTATTAAAAATCTCATTATTCCTGTTCCATTATTTGCAATTCATATGTCTGCGCTATGGATACAATTAATCACAGGGATTCCCAATAGTATTGGAGTTTCACTTGCAGAGGGACTGAGAACTAATACGATTCCTTCTCACAACCGTTTTAGAGAAATTACCGGAAAAGATCCGATTCCTGTTGAATCTGTACTTCAGCAACTTGCTGATAAAATGAGGAAAAAAAGAGGGTAGATTGAGCAAATACATCCATTATTTTCTTGCTCCTATTTTCTATCTCATAGTTGCACAAGTGGGAAGTCTTTTTACCTCCCAAGGTGTTACCTCATGGTATTCCACTATCATGAAACCTTCCTTTACACCACCTGGGAGTTTCATCGGAATTATGTGGACAATAATCTTTATCCTATCTGCGATCTCATTGATCTTCTTTGTTAATAGTGCACGCGGCAAAAGCATTTTCTGGCCAATAATCGGTTTATATATACTGAATGGAGTGTTCAATGTCTTGTGGAGCTATATATTTTTTACAAAACATGAGCTTGGACTTGCAGTGGTTGATGCATTACTTATCTGGATTACAGTGGGGATACTTATCTTCTTTGTATGGACATCCTCCCGCACAGCAAGTCTTCTGCTTCTCCCCTATTTTCTCTGGGTATCCTTTGCAACCTATCTCACATATGTGATTTATCGAATGAATTAATTCTCAGATGCTGTTTTAAGATCTTTTAAGAAAGCTGCTATCATTGAACGCATTCTCTTTGCAGGAAGAAAAAAACCAAAACCCCTGACAATGAATCCAGTAAAAGTTTCTCTGCTTGTGACCAGTACTCCTTTCTCATGTTTTTGAAAAGAGAATCTGTTCCGTGCTGAGAATCCCTTTTTCCTGGCAGACCATACAATGCGCTCATAAGGGATAACTTCTTCGACCTTGATTTCAGCTTTTACTGGAAAGAAAAAAGGGCGAAAATTGCATCTCACCTCACTTCCTTGAGCGATGCATTTTTCGTCTGAACAGACATTGCTCATGACTGTATTCCAGTCTTTCCAGCAGGTGAGGTCAGTAAAGGTCTTCCAGACTTTATGTATATCAGCACGAATTAATATCGATTCTTCAATAACCATTTTTCATTATAAATATTTACTGTATCTTTTTTCTGGTAAAAACTACTCCTTGCCCATTCTTATTAAAATAGTCTTTAATAAACTCAGGCATGAATCATGGAAAAGATTAAAATCGGGATAAGTTCCTGCCTACTGGGTGAAAACGTCCGTTACGATGGTGGTCATAAATTAGACCGTTACATAACTGATACCCTTG
>JAOUJR010000439.1 GCA_029883145.1 Nitrospirota bacterium | reverse complement strand
TCACATCACCTCCTTTAGAGCTGACATTCATCCTCCTTGCTCATATGTCTTTCAATCAACTTCTTGCGCCGTTAAGAACATGGCTTTCTGTAGAGCAGTGAAAAAGCGCTGGTATGGTTCAGGCTCAACTACAGGAGTTAACTCATACTGTGCGTTTGCACGAACGAGCATGTGTGTATTTCCTCTTGGCCTCACAGTGACCGTTATGCGCAGCGCATAGCTGTCAAGCTTCGTCGCAGACACCAGACAGAGTTTTGCATCAGCCTTATCAATAACAAACCCTAAGTCCTGTAATGTGGAAATCACGGCTCGAAGGGTTTTTTCTCTATCTGTTGTCTCAAAAGCCCGCGTCTGTATACTCCTCAGGCGCAACTGGCTTGAATCAGAATCAAGGAGGCGCTCGTGAGTGGTAGCACATCCAACCATGAAAATTAATACAAAAACAACAAAGACATATTTTTTAACAGTATGTACCTTCATCATATTTCTTGTGCCTCCAGGAATAATGCTTTTGAAAGCTTGTCAAAAAATTCCTGATACATCTTTGGCTCTGTCAAACCTTCCCTTATGGTAACTTTGTTTTCTGTATTCCACACGATTCTCTGGAACGTTACCCGCACCGCGATACTCTTCTTTTTGTCCCCTGTAGTCCGTGTTATCACAGATGCCCTCATCTTCTGATTTTTCTCCCATGGTATTGGAACGCCAGTAAATACACCAAAGATGATTGAGCCGACAATCTGTCCGGCACTCAGAGCACTCCTGTCTTTTGAACCGACAAGGACACCCAATTCAGTCTCACTTTCGTCTATCGTAAAACCGAGATCCTGGAGGAGTGACGAACATGCAATGAGCACCTTTATCTCATCATCAGTCTGAAAAACTCTTGTCTGAATCTGACGCAGTTTCAAAGACTCTGAATCAAGACTCAATGCCTCAGGGGGGATATGATGCTGGCATGCGCTTAGAAACACAGGAACAAAGAGAAGTATCAGAAAACTCCACAGATGCAAAAAAAATGTCTTTTGAAGCCCCATATCCATCCTCTTAAAATTTGCTTGAGTGGTATGCAAATGATTCAACCTTGCCATTCCTGTCGTACCTGATAATTACCGTGAGTGTTTTTTGCGTGGTACTCGATGCACCGGCTTCTTTTGAATAACCACCCGTAAGCCAACCGAGAATAAGGGTCGAACCTGGTACTCCACCGGAACCTGCTCCACCTCCCAAGCCACCACTATCTCTCGAGTAGGACGCCTCTGTAGCAATCTTGTCATAGATCCACGTTTCCTTACCCTCATTATCCCGTGTTACTATATTCGGAGAACCAAGAGCGGTTGCAACATCAGCCTGCGACATTCCAACACGGATTTCTTTCTGGACAATGCCTACAGTAAACTCCCGCTCTTGCGTTGAGGGCAGGCTCTGCTGATGCTGGGCAGCAGTCATGCAGCCAGACAATAGAACAAAAACCAGGAGAGAAAAACCTGTAAGTGTCAGCTTATTTCTCATCATTTTTGCCTCCTTTCTTTTGATTTCAATGAATTAATACCATCGGCACAGTCTTTACAATGTGTACAAGAATTTATGAGCAATCTTCTCATACATTCGTGATATCCTCCGTGACCAGTGTTTAGGCAAACCAAGATCAATCAACTTGCCATATACATGAAGGGCATTGAAGGTGTGGCGAAGTGCGTTTATCGTGCTTACTGTCATGGTGTTCATCCTCTCTTTTTATAACTATATAAAACAAACACCGTGCCAGCATGGACGAACAAAGGCTTTTTCTGCTAAATGCCTGTATTTATTCGATTTACAGAAAAGATGTGAGCAAAAGGTTTCAGCGAAGTGCGAATTGAGTTGCGCAATATAAAGTTTTAGGTGTGAATCTGATTGCGCAGGTAATAGGTCGTATTATTTTATTTCGTTCAGGTGAGGCCGTTATGTTCTATAAAATTTTAAGTTAACAATTCAGTGTTAAACATGCTCTACAGTCTTTCTTCTCCAGATTTTCATACAATGA
>JAOUJR010000438.1 GCA_029883145.1 Nitrospirota bacterium | reverse complement strand
ATAAACATCAGGATATGGTGCCCTTCTTCCATCAATCACATAAGTAATCCCGTCTAAAAATTCTTTTTTATCTTGTTCATTTATCTTTACGGGCTCATACGGATGAGAAAAAGAAAAGAGTATTCCGCCGAAGGGGTCGTGAATTTCTATTTCATTCTTTTCTGAAAATCCCATCACAATTCTCCCCTCCGGAGTAACGTCCCAGTAGATATAGAAATAAAAAGGAGCTGGAAGAGATTTACCGGCTGCCTTACTGTATGTGTAGGGCCAGACTTTTTCTGAATGAAATACTTTTTTTAGTTTAAGGTCAGGAGAGAATATTTCTAAGCTGAAATCCTGGGGTTTATCAGTAAAAGAGAGCTTGAGCCGTTCAATAATGATATCCCCGTTGGGGAGAGACCTCAATTTGTCGGGCCAAGCTCCCAGCATGGGAGATTTAATAGATTTTAAGAATTTGCCTTCGGAGGTTAATGTGCAGATGCGAAAGTTATCTTCGTCCCATACAACAAGGCGGTCCTTGGCAAATGTGAAATGATGAGGGGAATTGAAGTCTCCTGGACCACTGCCTCTTCTTCCGATGGTTTTTACAAATTTGCCTGATGAATCAAATTTTTTGATATTATTGGCTTTTTGGTCCAGGACATAAACATTTCCCTCTGAGTCACTTGTGATATCCACCGGAATCTCAAGAATTGCCTCCTTGGGCAAAGTGCTATCACCTATGATTATTTCTGGGATTAGATGGAGTCTACCCCTTTTATACAGGTCCGCAAGGGAGTTTTTATTTGCTGGCAACTGATTTGCGAATAGTTCGAGAAGGCAATGTGAAGAAGCCAATAGGACAAATATGAATATAAGATATTTTGTCTTCATCACTGCTTTATCATTTCAACTTTTTGTTTTTGATTGATTTCTGAACTCTCAAATCAGCTCCATTAGCAATTTCATTTGGATAGCCTGCATGACGCAAAAGTGTTATGGCGTTCCGAGTAGTTGATGTGCCATCAAGTAATCTATAATTAAATGATATTCCATCCTCTTCAGAGACTTCTTCTTTAAAATGATAGTTCTTGTATGAGCTCACAAGAAGCTCTGCAAGCTCTAAATCATGAGTCGCAGCGAACACACAACAATTATTCTTAGCTAAATACAGAAGAACTTCTGCTGAAGATGAAATTCTCTCGAGTGAGTTCGTCCCACGAAAAATTTCATCCAATAAGCAAAGACAGGGAATATCCACTTCTAGAGCGTTAATAATTCTAAGAAGGCCATAAATCTCATCAAGATAATAGCTCTTCCCCTCAATAACATTGTCTTTTCTACCAATCAAGGTCATGATGTGAAAGAGGCTTGCTTGGTATTCTTTTGCTAAACAGGTATATATGGTTTGAGCCAGGACTGCATTTACTCCAATAGCTTTCAAAAAAGTTGTTTTCCCTGACATATTCGAGCCTGTTATCAGAATCCCGCCTGATTCGACAGAAATTGAATTTGGCATCGGCTCGTTCAGCAAAGGATGCACTCCTTCTTTAATCTTCAGAATGGTCTCTGAATTTAAAAATTTTGGTTCTGCGTAGGTTTCTAATCCAGCTCTATAAGAGGCGACTGCAATCATGGCATCCATGAAGCCGATCGTAGTAAAGATTTGTCTTAATTGCTTCTCATACTTCTCTAAAGCTTTTATAACAGAGTAGAAAGCCCGCACTTCGATTAAAAAAATAATATTAAAATATTCCGAGATATAAAAAGAATCTTCCTCCCTTCCCAATAAGCCTGTTTTCTTTGAAATGGAGGATACTTTAGCTAATGATCGTCCTATTTCTTTATGGTAGTTCTCCAGAACCGGATGTCTGACTTCTGTCAGACTTTTTGCACACCTGATTAACTTGCCTAAATAACGGAAGGAAGAGAGATGTTCGTAAATTTTTTGTTTGGTCCGGTAATGAATAAACATATTGCATAATATAGCTGCACCAAGCCCAAACCATGCTAAGTTATAATTTAATATGCCAAACCATGAGTGTCCA
>JAOUJR010000073.1 GCA_029883145.1 Nitrospirota bacterium | reverse complement strand
ACGATATAAAGAAGTATGGTTCGAACCCTTAACTCACCGCTTGCTCATATTCATAAAGTTGTGTCAGTGCTGTTCTGATGCTCAGCAGCTATTATTTCAGCCCAAGCACGTCCTGCATATCATAAAGACCTGCTGGTCTTCCTGAAAGCCATAGCGCAGCCTTCAACGCGCCTCTTGCAAAGGTATCCCTGCTCGATGCCTTATGAGTAATCTCAATCCTTTCACCAAGACCACCGAATATAACTGTATGTTCTCCGACAATGTCGCCTGCACGAATAGTCTGAATGCCAATTTCTTTTCTTGTTCGCTCGCCAATAAGCCCCTTTCGTGCATATACCGCAACCTCTTCAAGATTTCTGTTTATGGCACCTGAAATTACCTGTGCAATCTTCAATGCAGTTCCGCTCGGTGCGTCTTTCTTTAACCTGTGATGTGCCTCGATAATCTCAATATCGTAGTCATCACCAAGAACTCTTGCAATATCCTGCAGTACCTTTAAAAGCAGGTTTACCCCCATGCTCATATTGGATGCCATTACACAAGGGATTTTCTTTGTCAGTTCAGCAACTTCTTTTAAATGATCTTTTGAAAAGCCTGTTGTGCCTATGACCATTGCCTTACCTTTTGATGATGCAAACCTCAAATGTTCGAGAGATGCTTCAACTGTCGTAAAAGAAATAATCATGTCAGCATTGTCAATGACTGAATCAAGACTATCGACAAGTTTTACTCCTGTATCTCCAATTCCGACTACTGTCCCGATATCTCTGCCAATGTCCTTATGCCCTTTTTTCTCAAATGCACCTGTAAGCTGGAGTCCTTCATATTCTTTTGAGAGAACAGTAATCCTGCTTCCCATCCTCCCTGCTGCTCCTGCAACTGCTATCTTAATCATGTTTACCTCCTAAAAGTTAGTTGTTAATCAACATTATTTATACAGATTAAAAAGTCGGAAGGACATAGTATTTGAACGGTTTTGAATTCTGTTTTTGACAGAATTCACCCCGATCTACGACTCGTAGAGAGGTCGATACGACCGAGAATGAGTGAAAATACTGTGTCCTGCCCGCTTCAGGTTTCCTTTTTCTCGTCTTCTTCCTCTTCTTTTTTCCCTTCTATTCTGTATTCCTCTGTTGCCCATTTACCAAGGTCAATGAGCTTACATCTTTCAGAACAGAAGGGCCTCCAGGGATTTTCCTCCCATGTTGTTTTATTCTTACATATTGGACACGTGATTTTCATAAACCAATATAAAAATTCCGAGACAGCTTTTACTATCTCATGTCCTCTCAGAAAAAAAGGAACATTAAGCGACTTATAGAATTTTTGATAACCTGTAACTTATTCTGAATCTTCTAATTTGTTTTTTTCAAGTTTTTAATCAGCATATCTGAGACAATACCATTCATACTACCTGTAAGAGTTCCCAAGAAAATAATCACAGGTGTTATCAGAAGTATTGCTTCAATCCTCTGTATGAATAAAACATAGGCAAGGAAAAGCTGGGAAATATTATGAAAAAGTGCGGCGATGAGGCTCAAACCAACGGGGCCGAATAATCGCGGCATCAAAGATAAAACAATGCCCATACTCAATGTGCTTGTAACCCCTCCTCCCATGCTCAGGATAAAAGCAGGTCCAAGGAATGTTCCTGTGAATAAAGATCCAAGAACTACCCTTATAAGGGTGACCATAAGTGCTGCGCGGAAGCCGTAAAGAATTAATGTGGTAAGAGTAATAATATTTGCAAGGCCAAGTTTCAGCCAGGGGATTGGTGTGGGCAACAGACTCTCAAAACCGTGGAGGGCGAGTGCGTAAGCAGAAAGAAGAGCTATTCTGTATTTATCCTGTAATTGCATCAACTCTCTTGTTCAACTCATCTTCTTGGCTGCTTATAATGACGATAACTCTGTTCGGGAGGCATACTATTGAACCTTTTTCAATCCATCCCTGTAGGATACAGAGCTTGTTATCACATGGCGATTCAGTTATTCTCACCTTATGATCTTTTATCTCAATAATCGTATTCCCCACAGAACCTTTCACTGACACAATTCTGTCCTTCTCGATAGGTAATAAATAAACTAGGTGACCATTGACTTCTATCCGCACGGTATGTCCTTTAGGAAGAACCTCTTTAATGAAAATGATGCCAGATAAAGAAAGAAGTATGAGAACGAATAAAAGAATTCTGTCAGCTATTGTGGTGCTGTTAAGAAGACCTTTTAAATTCAACTTTCCCTCTGATATGAGAAGTGATATGTACTTTTCCCTGACTATCCACTATTATCCCGTCAAACCCCATCTTTTCGAGGGTCTTTATCCCCTTTTCAGGGCCAAGTATAAAGATGCCGGTTGCAAATGCATCTGTCAATGCACCTTCTGTTGTGATCACACTCACACTCTGACATCCCTCAGCAGGATAACCCGTCCCGGGATTAATGAGATGATGATATCTTTTGACGTCATGTATAAAATAGCGCTCATAATCTCCAGAGGTTGATATTGCCATATCTCTGAGTTCAAGAGTTGCCAGGATATCGTCTTTCTGTCCTTTTGCTCTTGGGTTTCTAATACCAATTTTCCAAGGCATTCCATCAGGTTTTAATCCGAATGCCCTGATATCTCCTGCAACAGAGACAAGGCCAGAGTGTATCCCTTTTCTTTTTAAAGTGTCAACTGCCTTATCAGCTGCGTATCCTTTTGAGATTCCACCGAGGTCGATGAGCATACCCTTTTTCTTTAAAAATACAGTCAATTTATTTTTATCAATAGTTACATACTTATAATTCACTAACGGGAGATTTTTTTTGATTGCACCGTCTTCGGGTTTTACCTTTTTGTAGAAGTCATAGAGCGTGATCACAGCGCCGATAGTCGCATCAAATGCCCCTTCAGTCTTTTCCGATATATATAATGCCTTGTCAATAATATCTAAGGTATCCGGCGAGACGCTAACTTCGAAGATACCTGCATTTTTATTAATGAGGGATATTTCACTATCAGATGAGAAAAAATTGAATAGCTTTTCAAGTTTTTCTATTTCGAAAAATGCAGAATCAATTGCCTTTTCAGCACTATCTTTTGAATTGGAGACAACAGTTATGGTCACGAGTGTGTCCATGAGGATTGTGTTTTTTCTATAAACTTTTTCTTTCTGTGATGAACAACCGTAAAGAGTAAACAGTGAATAGTGAATAGTAAACAAGAGAAAAATAGAGACTAAAACATTGAACATTGAACATTGAACTTTGAATTTTTCTCTCATGCTACTCTTGCAGGGGTGAGCCTTAACAATTTTTCCCTCAAGAATTTTCCGGTATACGATAAGGGGTTCATGGTAATCTCCTCTGGCGTCCCTTCTGCAACAATCGTTCCTCCTTCTTCTCCGCCTTCGGGTCCGAGGTCGATAATATAATCTGCTGATTTTATCACATCAAGATTGTGCTCTATAATAATGACTGTGTTTCCTAAATCTACAAGATTGTTTATGACATTGAGCAGTTTCTGGATATCAACAAAATGGAGTCCTGTGGTTGGCTCGTCAAGGATATAGAGTGTATTCCCTGTAGATTTTTTCCCGAGTTCTTTTGAGAGCCTTACCCTCTGTGCTTCACCGCCTGAGAGTGTTGAAGCAGGTTGTCCAATCTGGAGATACCCAAGACCCACAGCTTCGAGTACTTCAAGTTTGTGCTTTATAGAAGGGATTAATGAAAAAAATTGAAAAGCCTCCGTCACCGTCATTTCGAGTACTTCTGCAATATTTTTCCCTTTATACATGATGTCAAGTGTTTCTTTATTGTATCTTTTCCCTTTACAAATATCACATGGTATGTATACATCAGGGAGAAAATGCATCTCAACCTTTATGAGACCATCTCCGTGACATGATTCGCATCTTCCGCCTGTAAGGTTAAAACTAAACCTGGAAGGGGTGTACCCCCTTATTTTTGAATTAGGAACAAGAGAGAATAATTCTCTGATGAATGAAAAGACACCAGTATATGTTGCGGGATTAGACCGGGGTGTTCTTCCAAGTGGTGATTGATCAACATTAATTACCCGGTCTATCTTCTCTATGCCGATAATTTCTTTGTATCTGCCTGGTGTTAATTTACTCCCGTATATCTCCTTGCAGAGAGCTTTGTAGAGTATCTCAAGCAAGAGTGTACTTTTGCCTGAACCTGAAACTCCCGTGATACAGGTAAAAATACCGAGCGGGATATTTACATCCATACTTTTGAGATTAAATTCCTGAGCATCTATTATCTTTATGAAGTCCTTCGGTTTTTTTCTTATAGGAGGGATGTCTATTAACATTGAGCCACTCAGGTATTTACCAGTTATTGACTTTTCATTATTTTCTATTTCTTGCGGTTTTCCGGCTGTTACAACCCATCCACCACTGAGTCCTGCACCAGGTCCCATATCTATGACATAGTCAGCCCATCTTATTGTCTCTTCGTCATGTTCGACGATGATTATTGTATTGCCCGCATCCCTTATTGAGGAAAGGCTCTCGAGGAGTTTTTTACAATCCCTCGGGTGCATGCCAATACTTGGCTCATCAAGTATATAAAGAACCCCTGTGAGAGAGGAACCGAGTTGTGTTGCAAACCTTACTCTCTGCGACTCGCCGCCTGAGATTGTGAGTGAAGACCTGTCAAGAGTGAGATAATCAAGTCCTACATTTTTAAGAAAAAAAAGTCTGTCTGTCACTTCTTTCAGAATACGAGATGCAATTGTCTGTTCTCTCTCAGTGAGGGTGAGATTATTGATGAAACGCAATGCATCTTGCACGGACATCCTTGCAAATTCGCCAATATTTATGCCCTGTATTTTGATGTTCAATGCCTCCTTTCTCAATCTCAGTCCCCCGCAGCCTTTGCAGTATTTGTTATCAGCGATTTCTTGAGAATCTTCTTCAAGGTGCTCAAAACCGAGACCATTACACCTCGGGCATGCGCCCTGTTTGCTGTTAAATGAGAAGAACATAGGGTTTATCTCAGGGTAGCTTATTCCGCAATTCGGGCATACTGCAGATTTTGAAAAAAGGATATCTTTATCTCCTTCGATGAGATTTATGAGCACAGTGTCTGAATATACGAGTGCTGTTTCTACTGCGTCTTTGAGTTGGCGTTCAATTCCTGGCTTTATAATAAGCCTGTCTATCACAATCTCTATGGTATGGCGTTTGTGTTTCTTGAGAATTATGTCATGTGTGAGGTCTCTCATCTCACCATCTATCCTTGCCCTTATAAAACCTTCTCTCCGCATCTCCTGGAGTTCTTTTCTGTATTCACCCTTTCTGTCACGGACTATAGGTGAGAGGATTTGCATACGGCTCCCCTGAGGCAAAGACATAACTGAGTGAATGATATCCTTCGATTCCTGTTTTGATATTACAGAGCCGCAGTTGTAACAGTAAGGCCTGCCTATTCTGGTATAAAGGACACGCATATAATCATATATTTCGGTGATGGTTCCCACAGTTGAGCGAGGACTCTTCATAACGGTTTTCTGGTCTATTGCAATGGAGGGAGAAAGTCCTTCAATAGAGTCCACATCAGGCTTATGAAACTGTTCAAGGAATTGCCGTGCATAAGCAGAGAGGCTTTCAACATAACGCCTGTGTCCTTCAGCATATATGGTATCAATAGCAAGAGATGACTTACCCGAACCCGATGGACCTGTGATTACAGTAATTGCATCTCTGGGTATAGACACGTCAATATTCTTGAGGTTATGTTCTCTTGCACCTTTTATTGTGATAAAGCCGAGCATGTCAATTAAGAAATACTGATATCTCAATACAATGAAATTCAAAATCCAAGTCTTTTAAGGTTAAGGTCGAGGTTACGGTTGAGAATTGAGTAATGAGAATTCGGGTTTTCATCTTTTCTGCCACTCTATTTAAGACGTTAATTCTCTATATTGCATAAATAATAAGAAAATCGTTCTACTATATCCTGATACTATAACTTAATATATTCCTTTTTTAAAAGTGTTGTTGTAGCATATAGATATGAAAATGATTTCCCTTTTGGTATTTATAGTTATCTTTCCTGCAGTTGCCTATTCACAACCTTCGATTGTTTTTGATACAGACAGATATGACTTTGGAATAGTGCCTTGTGGCGATATGTTGGAGCACACCTTTCATTTTACCAATAGTGGTGACGAGGAACTCATCATACAAAAACTTGTTCCATCCTGAGGATATACAGCGACGATGGCTAGTTCGAGCTGCCTGAAGCCCCGTGAAAAAGGAAAAGTTACCGCAAGGGTTAACATAAAGGGCGAGGAGGGTTTTATTTCTTCAGTAGTAAGGGTCGTATCAAATGACCCCATGACTCCTGTCGTTACTCTCTTTATCGAGGCAATGATAGAAGATACTCAGGATACTCCTGTAATCACAGAAAAATAGTGGCATCTTTTATGTTATTCATATCTCGTTATTTAATCACAGCTGCAATTTATTGCTTCCTCTTAGGAAATTTTTCCACATCATTGGCAGAAGACCCTTATGCACAAAAGCGGCAGACAATGGTTGAGAAGGATATCAAAGGGAGAGGTGTAAAAGATAAGAAAGTGCTTGAGGTAATGGGAAAAATTCAAAGGCACCTTTTTGTAGATGAGCATTTAAGGAATAAGGCATATGCAGACCATCCATTACCTATAGGAGAGGAACAGACAATATCTCAGCCCTATGTAGTCGCTCTGATGACAGAGGCATTACGGTTAAAGCCAACTGACAAAGTACTCGAGATAGGTACAGGCTCAGGTTATCAGGCAGCAGTGCTCGCAGAGATGGTAAAAAACGTATATACAATAGAAATAAGGAAATCCCTCACAGATATGGCAGCGAAAAGGCTTAAGGACCTCGGTTATAGAAATGTGAAGGTGAAACATGCTGATGGTTATTTTGGATGGGAAGAATACGCGCCGTTTGACGCAATCATCATCACTGCTGCTGCGAATCATATCCCGCCACCCTTAATTAAACAACTTAAAGAAGGGGGAAGACTTATTGTCCCTCTCGGGAGCACAGTCTATTATCAGACATTAACTGTTGCCATAAAAAAGAAGGGGGAGCTCAATGTCGAGCAAATGGGGTCTGTGGCCTTTGTGCCAATGATAGGAGAAGCACGGAAGAAAAAGTGATGCGTATTCTTAGTTTTTTGAAGCATTTTTTAACATTATAAACGCCATTAAATATGCGAGTGCACCAAGCCACAAGACTGATTTAAATCCCATTACCATTGCGAGAATAATAGTCAGAATAGGTGCGAGAACAGAGAGGCACCCATTAATTGCCCATGCCCATGGGATTAAAAGTTTATTTTTCTCACCAAGAATTTTCAGCCCTGTGGGAAAGGGGATGCCCATGAGAAGACCGAGTGGTATCAGTATGAGAAATACTAAAGTGATCTTGATTAAGATTGAATATGGAGAAATTATGTTCAAGATGGCTGGAATAAATATACTGTAAAGAAAAATGAGAAAAGTAATTACGAGAGAGATAACAGGATTCCTTAAACCTGAAACCCTGTGACTCAATAAACTCCCAACTCCTGAACTTATGAGAATTGATGTGAGGACAGTTGCAACTGCATAGGATGGGTTTTCAAGAGGCAGGATCATTTTCTGGATAAGAGATATTTCTATAAACATAAAACCAATGCCGAGGAAGGCGAAGTAAGGAAGAAAACTTTTTCCTTTGTCAATGCGAGGTGGAGCCGAAGCAATCTCGTTGTTACTCTTTATTATTTGTTTTTGAGATTGCTTCTTCGTCCCGATATAATCGGGACTCATCGCAATGACATCTGAAATGTCATTTTCATACTTTTTTGAAAAAGCCGGTAAAAGGACCAGTATTAGACTTAAAAACAATACCTGTATGAACACCACGGGGAGGATAAACCCTTCTTCTATAAAGTATTGCCACTTTTCTCCCATAATTGTATAGATTGCCTTGATGTTCTTAAGTTTGAGGTAGTAATGGAAAAATGGGTAATCGTCACGAACAGGACTTATATCGAAAATATAGTCATCTATGAATCCGAGACGTGTTTCAGGGTTCAGGATATTTTTAAAAGCAGTAAAGTATTCATTTGAAGGTATCCGGATATAGATATTCGTCTCTTCTTC
>JAOUJR010000437.1 GCA_029883145.1 Nitrospirota bacterium | reverse complement strand
TCAGCCGTCTTGGCAATTCCTTCAAATCCTCCTAATGATGTTTGAGTCCATTCTATTTTCAAGACACTAAAATCCTCCTCACTTACCCATAATTTGGCTGAGAGAAGGCTGCTTTCTTCATATGATCTAGGAATGGCTTCTATTAATATTGATTTTTCTTTTTTTAACTTTATTTCCTTGCTCAATTTATATTCATAATGCCGCTGCCATTCTTCACTTAAGAGTCCAATCGGCTCAAACAGGACAATTTTGTCTTTAAACATCCTTGTTTTTAACCGAGCATCCTCCTCGTGCTTTTTTCGGCCATTCTCTTCGACTAGAACCCTGCTCTCTTCGATCCTTTTGTCTCTTAAAGAAAATTTATAATCATAAACATAGGTGTATATTTCATTCTTTCGGAGTTGTTCATCTCCCGGAAACTTTAAAATTCGTCCTGAATCAGGATGAGAGTGGTATATTTTTTCCTCAATTGTCTCTCGACAGGAAAAAAGGAGCGATGATTGTGATAATCTCTCGCAATACTCCGCGCATTTTTTCAGGATGCTTTCTAATCCCCTCTGGCTGTTTTCTTGGGGACTTGATGCCAGTAAGGAATAGATATTACCCGAATAAATCATGAAGCAAGATAAAAATAAGAAAAATAAAGAGAGATGCTTTTTCATCGGTGATTCAAAGTAGGAGTAAGTCATTTTTTAAACTCGACATCTGTCTCGACAGTAAAAAACTTATAATCCTTATAAGTCACAGTGGTTTCTGACCTTTTGAATCTTCCCCGCCACGAATGGACATATTCCTCTCTGACGAAATATTTACTCGGGAATCTTATCCCCTTTTCTTCAAAATCGTATTCTGAGATAAAAGTGATATCGGGTTCTGCATTAAGCTCCTTGGCAACTTCCTTGATTGTGTCAAAATTTCTCATTGATGCTTGATTCCATTCGATCATCAAAATACTGGAATCGCTTTTTCTGATCCATATTTTTCCGAAAAGATGATCAATATCGACGGATGATTTCGGGGTGGCCTCAATAATTAACGTTTGTTCACCCTTATACTTTTTTTCTCCAATAATTTTATAGTCGTGTTCCTGTTGCCATCTTTCACTGAGCAGTCCGATCGGACCGAATATGACATATTTATGGTCAAACATTTGCATTTTCAGTTGGGCATTTTCTTCGTTCTTTTCCTTTCCGTTTTCTTCTAATAGAATTCTTCTTTCATTAATTTGACTGCCTTTACGGATCAATTGATAATCATAAAGATATTTGTTCTCAGTAAAAAATCTTGTCGGCCGCAAACCGACTCTTCCTGGCCTGTTGAGATAATAAATACGCTCTTTTATCTCCTCCATGCAGACGAAATACAAGGATGTATGCTCCAGTTTCTGGCAGTATTCAGCGGCTTTTTTCAGGAGGGAAGGCAAATCTGTTTGACTATCTTTATCTTCTGCATTGACGATAGCAAAAGAGAAAACCACAAATATGGGCAACAGCCTACATGTGATTTTCTTTTTCAACATCCCATCGCTTATGTATACGAAAATTATAGCACATAAAAATAGGTTGATTAATATTTCCAGGTGACTTTATACCGTTTCACGACCTGAAATCCTTCCTCATCTTCTTCAATCGTATAGAGTTTGTTCTTTTTCCAAACCTGCGGCCTGGCTTTCAGAGGAATCTTGGCAATATATTTTCCTTCGGAATCGAAAACATCATAATAATAGGTCATTCCATCCAGAGCCTTTTCGTAAGTTCGAACAAAAATTCTTTCCTCCTCATCAAGGATTAAAAACATAAAAGCGTTATGATATTTATCCCATGATAACTTGATTTCGGAAGGGATGTTTTCATATCCTCCCCACGTTTCTTTTATTGTGTTGTCTTTTTCTTCTTGGGTGATTTTTATTAATGTGTGATCTTTGACGATTTTTTTTAAGAGTTTTCCTTCAGGATTGAGGACATTCAACTCATATTTGTCAGGAAATCCCCAGATTATATTATCTTCTCTGGTTACTTCCCAATAACAT
>JAOUJR010000435.1 GCA_029883145.1 Nitrospirota bacterium | reverse complement strand
GTTTTGCTTCAAAACCTACTAAAATGAGTGTTGGCATTAATAAAAAACCAGGTCCCACACCTAAAAAACCACTTAAAATTGAAATAGGAACCGCAAGAATGAGAGCCAATTTAAAATTTTCATTACCAGACCTTCCCTTCACTGGTTTAAAAAGTCTGTATGCCAGATACACTACCGAGGTAAAATATGCAAACCAGATATAAATCTGGTTGATAAATTGGGCTATAAAGGCTCCAACAGGAGCTGCAATAGTAGTTATGATTGCTAAGGAAATCGCCTTTTTCCAATCAACATAGCCGCTCTGAGCAAAGCCAAATACAGAGAACAAGGCTGTTACTCCATTTAACAATAGACTGAGTGGTTGCACCTGGTGAACAAGATCAGGAAGAAAGAGCCCCAGAAAAGGAACTGCTGCAAAGGCAACCCCTAACCCCAACATACCTGACATTGTGGCGAGGATAAACAAGCCGATAATGATGATTAAATTTTGGTTCATTCTTTGCGCTTCCTTGAGGTAATAATGTACTCAGTAGTCTTAATTTATTTTATCCACAACATGTACTCTTGGGTATTCCTTTTATTACAAAACCCTTTTCATCTGAAAAGTCCATAGTTGCATCTGAAAGCAGTTTATTTGCTTCTTTTTCTAAAAATACCTTCAGTCCATCCTTCTCAAGAGTTGCATCCCCATCTTGAGCACTATTGGCTATGTCCATAGCCAGAGAAGGCCCTCAGCCACCGCCAGCCACGAATATCCTTATTCCATAGTCCGTAGCTCTCTCACTTTCGAGAAATTCTTTGAATTTCTGCGCTGCCTTGTCAGTTAACATTACCATGTGTTTCTCCTTCCGTCAGGCATTCCCCGCCTTTTATCAATAATACGGGTCTATCACTGTATTCAACAACATTTCTTGATACAGACCCCCATAGAATACCTTCTACATAGCCTTTTCCATGGGTACCAATAACAATAAGTGAAACATCCTCCTCCTTTGCAATCCTTATCAAATCTGTTCTCACTCTGCCAACATGAAGATATGTCTTTACTCTAAAGCCTTCCTCTTCGAGTTCTCCTTTGATCATTTCTAATCTTTCTTTATCAATCCTTTTAAACTCTTTGAATTTCTCAGAAGGCTGGAGTCTCATCGCCTTTTCATTCATGACATGGGCAACAACCACCTCTTTAACTCCAGCATTTTTCATGGCTTTTAGATACTTCAAAGCCTCCCTTGCACAATCTGACCAATCAGTCGGATAAAGAACTTTAGTGAATATTTTCTCACATACCCTTGCACATGCTTCTTTATCTGCACCAAATATGGCTGGATATTTCAGGATATAAACTGGGATAGTTCCATAACGTATGACCTTGTCTGTATTTGAACCGATAAATATCTCACCAAGTACGCCTCTTTTCTGTCTTCCTGAAATAATCAAGGAAACCTTTTCCTCATCAGCAACCTTCAATATCTCCCTGTAAGGAATGCCCACCTCTATCCTTTTCTTTGCTTTTAGTCCTGCATTTTCGATTAATCTGGCTGCCTCATCCATCTTTGAATCTGCAATTTCTGTTAATATTTTCACTTCCTCATGACTGTAACCTGAATATTTGTCCATCGGGAGTTTTGCAACATCTATTACATGAAGTAAGGCTATTTCCTCTGTTCCTGCCTTCTTGAAGTTTAATATGCAGGAAAGCGCATCAAGGGAAGAAAGGACATCAGGAGAAACTGCTTCGAATCTTATAGGATAAAGTATTTTCTTAAACATGGTTATTCCCTTCCTTTAAAAAGTCTATACTCTGTTTTCTTTGCAAACCACACAAGGGCAAGCATAACCGGCACTTCAATCAATGGACCAATAACTGTTGCAAGTGCTACGGCCGGATTGAATGCGGTAATTGCTATTGCTATTGCTATCTCGAAGTCCCTTCCTGTAGAGTTAAATCCAACAGCCACAGCATCCTGGTAATTCAGCTTAAACTTCCATCCAACAAGATAAACAACAACAAACATCGTCCAGAAAAACAGCGTCAT
>JAOUJR010000436.1 GCA_029883145.1 Nitrospirota bacterium | reverse complement strand
CATTTATGGGTAGATACTCTTGATCTCAATCAAAACGGAGTAGATGAGGTAATCATCACCTCAATAAGTGAAGATGAGGTCACTTCTTCTATTTATGAACTGAAAGGCACAGAGTTTGTTCTTCTGTACAAAGGAAATATCTTCCTGCGAAAAGTAGAAAATAGGCTTATTGCCCAGGAGTATTCAAAAGCTGAAGGGTTCGATGGAGATGTATTCAGTATCGTATGGAATGGAGAATATAAAAAAGGTGACAGAATAAACCTTCCTAAGGGTGTGAACATTTATGATTTTGCATATGTTGACGACCCTCACACAGGGAGAGTAATCCTCGCATATGATGAAGATGGATTTCTGAACATTTATGACAAGAAGGGTATCAGGATATGGAGGAGCAAGACAGATATGGGGGGGTTCCCCACCACATTCAAGAAGGCAGCTCCGACTATAATGATTGACAGAGGTAAATGGTCAATGAAAGACAGGCTTCTGCTCAGAAACAGGGAGGTTCTTTTAGTGAAGAGGATTCCCCTTTTCGAGATGGCGAAAGGGCTTGGTTATAAAAGTTCTCAGATTAAGAATTTATGGTGGAACGGGCTTTCAATGGAGGAAAATGTTCTGATTGATGATATAAGAGGCTCTATCCTTGATTATGCAGTTGCTGGCGATAAAATCATTGTTCTTGCAAGTCCGATGTTTGGCATCAAGCACGAAAATATACTCAAGGGTGAAAATCCTCTCAGAACAATGCTGTATATCTATTCGATGAAAGAGAGGTAAGAGTACAGAATTGTTATTAAGTGGTCGGATACCTAAACATATAGGCATTATAATGGATGGAAATGGGAGATGGGCTGAGTTGCGCGGTCTTCCAAGGATAGAAGGCCACAGACGCGGAGCAGAGCGAGCAAAAGAGGTCATCGAGGCAGCGGCAGAAATCGGGATTAAGGCTTTAACCCTTTATGCATTTTCTATAGAGAACTGGCAGAGGCCATCGTCAGAGGTCATGACCCTTATGAAGCTGCTCGAATTCTATCTGAAAAAAGAACTTTCTGAATTAATGGCAAAAGATATGGTCTTCAAAACTATCGGGGAGATATGGAGGCTTCCGGAGGATATACAGAACCTTATACGTGATGCTGAAGAAAAGACTGCATTGAACAAAGGCGTTACCCTCATTATTGCATTAAGCTATGGTGGACGGAATGAGATTCTGAGAGCGGTGAAGAAAATACTTTCTTCAGATGTCAGACCTGAAGAACTGACAGAAGAATCTTTCGATTCTTTTCTTGACACTGCTGGGTTACCTGCTCCGGATCTGATTATCAGAACGAGCGGAGAAATGAGGATAAGTAACTTTCTCCTATGGCAGGGCGCCTATTCGGAACTCTATTTTACTGATACACTCTGGCCTGATTTCACGAAAGACGAATTATTGATCGCAATACGTGATTATCAGATGAGGGAGCGGAGGTTTGGCGCCATCGTGACGAGGTCAGATGCACCTTAAGAGACTTATTGTTGCTGCGGTTCTTCTTCCTCTTATTTATTTCTATATCATGTATCTTCCCCCGGTGTATTTTCTTGTTCTCCTGATTTTCTTATCAATTATTGCCATGTCAGAATTTTATTCTATGTATCATGTAGAGGGGATTTTAAAATATGCGGGAATATTTTTTGGAGTCTTTATGCTGTATGTGTCCTTTGTGACAAAAGATCTTCTGCTGGATATCATTATTCTTTCTGTAATGGCCATTATAGGGATAAGGCTTTTCTCCAAAAGAAATCCTTTTTCTTCGCTTTCTGATATTTCTCCCCCTGTCCTCGGACTGCTTTACATCCCTGCATTCTTCACCTTTCAAATGAAGATCAGAGAAATTGGACCTGAATGGGTAATTTTTCTTTATGCGGCTGTATGGTCATCGGACACAATGGCATACTATATCGGAAAAGGAATCGGGAAAAGAAAACTTTATAGAGAGGTGAGCCCAAATAAAACTGTAGCAGGTGCGGTAGGGTCTCTTCTCGGAGGCATAATC
>JAOUJR010000434.1 GCA_029883145.1 Nitrospirota bacterium | reverse complement strand
TTATTTTAGGTTCCATTTTATTTCTTTTTTATCTTCCTTTTTAGAAATCATAGTAGCAAATCCGAATATATTTATTCAATAAACCCATTGTGAACCAAGGAGCTTAAATGCTTTCTTGACATGGAATGCACACAATTTGTCCGTTCTTAACCCTTGCTCTTGGTTCCATAACCTTTTCACCACAGAGCTCACACAGTATGCTTGGATATATCCCCGCTTCTGCAGGCAGATTTACTTTTTCTTTTATAATCCTAAAAAGCTTTTTATCCTTTGCTTTTAGTATCGCTTCAATTTTCTTTGATTTTCTTTTATGAATTACTTGCACCACTTCTTTGGAACGGTCCCCGCTCTTGTATCTTTCCCACATCTGTTTTTCCTTCTCTGTTTCGTCAGGAGATTTCCAATAAACAGAAATTCTTATCCCTTCACCATAAGGCCTCTTCACAAACGTATATACCTGTTTTCCATAGTCTTTGAATATCAGGTTCCCCTTTCCAAATGTGCATCCTGTCATAACCTGAATCGCATCTACCGCACATGAGTTATTTTCAACAATTGCGACTATCTCTTCATCAAGTGCCTTCTTGTCAAATTCCTTTATGATGAATTTCGACACTCTGTAACCAAGTGCAAGGCCAGGACATATATGCCCATGGAATTCCACAACGTCTTTGAGGGTTTTCACAGAAATATTGTTTCCCTGTCCTTTCTTTATGAATTGAATGCAACAAAAAGCTTATCATACGTGTCCATTATATGCTCCGGAACCACTCTTACTTCACCAAAAACAGTCATGAAACTGGTATCACCTGCCCATCTCGGTACCATATGGAGATGAACATGCTCTTCCATTCCTGCGCCAGCTACTTTCCCGATATTGATGCCAAGGTTAAAACCCTCTGGCATAAGGGTCTTCTGAAGTGATTTGATAGAGTGCTGTATGACTTTCATAAAATCGAGAAGTGCATCATCTGTAAGTCCATCGAGAGAAGGTGTATGAACATATGGGACAATCATTATATGAGCATTATTATAAGGGTACCTATTCATTATCACAAAGCTATGTGAACTTCTATACAGTATGAGATTATCTTTATCTTTGCTTCTCTCTTGCTTTGGAAATTCGCAGAAGATGCATTCGCCTGCTTTCTCTGACAGTATATAGGTCATCCTCCATGGCGCCCATAGTGTTTTCATGTTGGCCTTACCTCACTCTCCACTTTGCTTTTTTAACTTTTGCAGTACCTTTTGTGCATCTTCCCACGTGAGCCACTTATCCTTGGGATTTCTGATAAGATATGCAGGATGAAATGTGGGCATTAAAGGAATCCCATTGTAATCAAAAAATTTCCCCCGTATCGCAGTGATTTTTAATCCTGGATTTCCGATGAGCGTCTGGGCAGAGATACGACCTAAGCATATGATTACCTCAGGATGTATAATCTCTAACTGCCTTTCTACAAAAATTCTGCATTGCTCTATCTCGTCTTTCTCAGGGTCGCGGTTCATTGGTGGTCTGCACTTTACTATATTTGCAATATACACATCTTCCCGTTTAAACCCCATCTTTTCTATAAGCCTTGTAAGAAGCATGCCTGCATCTCCCACAAAAGGCCTTGCCTGAAGATCCTCTTCCTTGCCTGGAGCCTCACCAATAAACATAAGCCTTGAATAAGGATTGCCTTCCCCAAAAACAATATGTGTCCTGTCTTTTTCGAGCTTGCACCTCCTACACTCGCCAATTTCCTCTCTTAAGGCAATGAGGGCAGCTTCTTTGTCAAGTGATGGCTCATGAGCCACGAGTCGTGAGGCGTGAACTTCCTGACATCTGACTCCTGTTGTTGCGATCCGATCCCGAGACTCTCGACTTCTCGCTATTGACCGACTACTCGCTGCTACCTTTATTGGCAGTCTTTCAAAACCCAGCGTACTATAAAATTCAAGGATCGTCTTAATGTTTTTTATTAACTGTTTTTGCATTATCCTTTCACCGGGCGCTTATTACTATCCTTTTATCTTTCTCCCCATTTTAATTTTGT
>JAOUJR010000433.1 GCA_029883145.1 Nitrospirota bacterium | reverse complement strand
CTACTGCCAAGACATTCTCAAACACCTGTACTACCAGATTAGTCAAAAGCAGTTACTTTATCTTGCCAGAACATGTCCTCTTTGTGGTACATGGCCGATTCTCCCTTTTCAGGACATTGGAACATCTCGCCCCACAAGATGCTACTATCAAATGACTCCTCGTCTCGGTAGACGATTGGGGAAGGGTGCTCACTGCCACAAATTTTGCACTTGTAGTAAGCAGGCATCGCCTCTTTTCCTTTCGGGATGAAAAACGTATTCGAAAATCTTCTCGTTAGGCTACCTCATCGGTCTATGTTGCCAGAGTACAACAGCGGGTACAAGAATAGAAAAATTTCGGCTTTTTTAGCGGAATTTAGTTGGTCTACGGCCCTTCATTTATATTAGCTTGCTCATTGTTTGGAGTAGTTAGAGAATTGTGGCGGATCAAGAGAGAAACAGTCACATTGAACCACTCTTGTTGAATACCCCCTCAAGCCCGTTTTTCATCGCCTTATGGGTTTTTGCAAAAAGCTGCAGATTCATTTCATGATATCATTCAGCAAGTCCAGATAATCTGATAAAAGTCTCGTTATGAGAAAATTCTCTCTAACTCTCTCCTTACCTTTATCTCCCATTTCTTTTGCCAGCGATGGGTTCTTCAAGATCTCGATAATCCTCTCCGCGAATTGCTCTTTTTTATGAGGTTCAACTAAGAAACCCTCCTCGCCGTCCCTTATCTGGATGGGGATGCCTCCCACATTGGTTGCCACTATTGGCTTTCGCTTCCATAACGCCTCTGTCACGGCAAGACAGAATCCCTCCCTGATGGAATTCTGCACTACTACAGTGGAAACCCTCTGTATGGCGTTGACGAGAATTTGGTCCTTCCCCGCAACGAAAACAACGTCACCTCTTTCTCTCAGCTTCTTGGCCTTCCGATATACCTTGGAATATACGCCAATACCCTCTGGGTCATCCAATGCCATGTCATAACAGTAAACCAACCGACAGTCTACCTTCTCCTTTACCCGTTTAAATATCTCGAGTAAGCCTTCTGGATCTTTCCACCGGTCCATTCTTGAGACTTGGGCTATGACCAGTTTGTCATTTGGAATCCCTGCTTTCTTAACATATTTCAATATGTCTTTTTCAGAGAGCTCCTTGTTCTTAAGGGATAGAGGGTCAATGGAAGGAACGATAACCCTTTGCTCAACGGGGAGATCGTCCTTTTTATATTTTTCGGAGGAAAAAATAACCATATCATATTTAAGGATGAATCCTTTCAGGAATTCCCACAGATTCTTATCTGGATCTGTTAAGTCTATATGGCATCTCCAAACCCAGGGTTGCCTTTTCTTGCAGAATTTTATGAGGGGGAGGGGCTGGGGATCGTGGACAATTACGCAATCTTGTTCCATGGGGCAATACCGAGAAAAGGTCTCATTGGCTCCAAGGTAGAGTTGTTTTTTTATGGGGGTAAGGTTTATTGAGTTGCCCTGGAGGGCATTGTGCAATTTCTTAGTTACTGTAAATAGATTCGGGTTACCGTTGAGTATCCTCCAATCTGCGCCTATACTTAGATTATTCATGAGGGGCACAAGTGAGTTCAATATCTCCGCTACACCACCCCCGTGATTGGTTGAATTGATGTGTAAAACACGCTTTTGGTAAAGCTCCTCCGCCTTCCTCCGTATCCAAGGTATACTTCTTTCCCCGACAATCCCTCTATAGTCGTCTAAGGGACCCAATGAATACTCCAAATTCCTTTAATAAGATATTAGTTTCTTACCAATATGCATATCTATCTCGCTGTCCACTTCAAAGGTGTTTAGCACATAGTGTGCCAATAGTTTGCTCATCTATAACTAATTGAAATTATGACAAAAGCTGAATTTCCTATATTATTTCCAGTGAAGTCTTCACGAGAAAAAACCGCCTTTTTAAGCTGATTTAAGTAATCGGAACGAAGAAAATAGGGAAAAGTCCGAGAAAATAAGAGAAATTGTGAGCAAATTTAAGATCAGACCTCAATAGAGAGGTAAAAACTTTTCTCTTTTGCG
>JAOUJR010000432.1 GCA_029883145.1 Nitrospirota bacterium | reverse complement strand
TGATGAAGTTCTCTTTCATCTTTTCTTTTTCCTGCTGTAGTCGTGCAGATTCAAGAGCAAGTCTTCTCCTTTCCAAACCCCTTTTAGTAACGATCCTTAGTTGATCCGGGGTGAATGGTTTGGGCAAGAAATCGTAAGCATGTCGTTTCATCGCCTCCACAGCTGATTCTATGGTTGCATAGCCAGTGATAACTACGGAAACGATGTTGGGATCAATATCATGGACCTTTTCTAAAAGCTCCATCCCGCTCATCCCCGGCATTTTGAGGTCAACCAAGACCAAATCGGGCTTTATCTCTCTTATTTTTTGTAAACCGCTATCCGCATTCTCAGCTGTTTCTGTCCGGTATCTATCTTTGGTCAATACCTGACAGCAAGAATCCCGCATAGCTTCCTCATCATCAATGACTAATATAGTGGCCTGTCCCAGCCTCTTATGCCGTTGCTCTGATGATGTTGTATAGACGTTTCTCACCTTGCCCTTTTATCCTTTCAAGAGTTTCTCAACCCGTTCCAGAAGGTCAGTCGGTTTGACCGGCTTTTCTACGTAGTCGTCTGCTTCAAAATATTCTCCATCTGTGGCGGGTGAGAATTTAAATCCTGTCCTTTCAGTAATAGCGGATACTGCCAATACAGGGATATTTTTCATTTCAGGGTCATGCTTGAGCTTGTAACAGATGTTAAAGCCATCGGTTAATTTCTCCATCATAATATCTAAGAGAATCAAATCAGGCTTAAGTCTTTCTATCTTCTCCATCGCCTCTTTGCTGTCGTAGGCAGCCTCAACGTTGTAGCCCTTGCTCTCCAGAACCGATTTCATTACTACGACGAAATTCGGGTCATCGTCAACAACCAAAATGTTTGGTGGTTTGTTCATTTTTCTCACCTCATTAGCCTTGCCCATTTTTTTGAACACGTCTCGAACTGCTTCCTTCAGCTCTTCCCAATCGAAGGACTTTATGTAGTAATAAAAGATGTCCTGTTTTCGTACTTTCTCTTCTAATTCCAGGGTATTCTCAACTGCTGTCATAATTATCTGAGCTTTTGGATCTATCGCTTTTAATATTGAGACCGCCTCATAACCCTTCATCTCAGGTAAATCAACATCCATAATGATGCAATCGAACTTTACATCTTTTATCCTTTCTGCCGCTTTTGTAATACCTCCACTTGTTTCCACATCATAACCTTTATCAGTAAAGAGGTGGGACATCTCTCGAGCCGCTCTACTATCTGGGTCTATGATCAAAATTCTCCTATGTTCACCTTTCATCTGAAATCACCCCAGCCTATCTCATGCACTGCCACGCGACCTTTTTCTAAAGCCTCTTTTCTGTCGACCTTTCCACATTGTGTAGTCAGTCGGAGCACCTTGACTGGTGCTCCACTTAGCTTCGAGGACAGAGTTTTATGGCCTATTCCAAATACCTCTGCAGTCTTGCCTCTGCTATTATGGCAAGCCATTCAACCATTCTTTCAGTAAATGCTTCTCTCATCTCTCTCAGGGCTTCCCCTTTTATTTATTCTCATGTGCTAATTCTTTCATCCTATATTCTTTGAAGATTTCCCAGGATGGCATCACATCATAGAAGAAGTGTTTTTCTAATTCGGGTTGTACTCTTTGGACTAAATTCAAGTATTCGTCTAAGATTTTTTCCTCTAATCTTTTGAATTCATTGTCCATTTGATGTTCCTCATAAAATCAAATCCCAACTGGATTTTCCAAGCCTCTACCGTGTTTTTCAAAAGCATGGCAGTAGTTACCGGCCCTACCCCTCCGGGGACAGGTGTAATTAGAGAAGCTTTTTCTTTTGCTTCTTCAAAGACAACATCGCCAACAATCTTGCCTTCGACCCGATTTATTCCTACGTCAATAACTATTGCTCCTTCTTTAATCATATCTCCTTTGATTAAACCAGCTTTGCCTACAGCCACGATCAGTATCTCAGCTCTTCTGGTATGTGCAGCCAAATCGCGAGTAGCGATGTGACAAACAGTCGTGGTAGCTGAGTCAAATGGAGAAGATAAAAGAAGAAGAGCTAA
>JAOUJR010000072.1 GCA_029883145.1 Nitrospirota bacterium | reverse complement strand
CTCCTGTGGGAATTCAATGATTTGGACACATACGCAATTCTGCCTTGTTTCAGAAGCCAAATATAGAAAACCCAGTCTCCCGCAACTCTAAATTTAATTATTTCATTTGCGATGGAGGTGATATTAGACTTTTTGAATACAACCGCGGAAACATTCGGGATAGTATTTTTTACCACTAACGTATCTGCTATTTCTCTTATGCCTTCTCGTATATAATCTTTTTTCCATTTTTCCCTATCAATATCGTTTGTATATTCAAAATAATTTTCAGATAATATTTTTCCGTTTTCATCGATTTGTTTCGATTGACAATACGCCAAGACTACATCTTTATCTTTTTCAAAACAGGATATGAGTTCCTCCAGAAAAGTCCTCTCACACAAATCATCGGCCTCTGCAATCCAGATGTAATCACCTTTCGCCATCTCCAAACCCTTCAGCCATTGTTTGAAGGCAGAGCCAGAGTTTGTTTCATTCTTTATCATCTTTATTTGTAAACCTTTTTCAACAATGTTCTCGACAATTCTCATACTGTTGTCCGTAGAAGCATCGTCAAGGAAAATAACCTCGTATACAGGATAGGTCTGGTTCAAGACGCTCTTCATTCTCGATGTGAGATACCGTTCGTAATTATAGTTTGGGATTATCACGCTCACTTTTTTATATTCATGCCCTAACAGGGCGAGCAGCTTATATACATAATCAGTAAAATTAAATTGCTCTTCTATTACCCGCTGGGTATTCTTCTCCAATACCTCTCTTCTCCGGGCATCATCAACCAAATTGATCACTTCTTTTGCCATAGCATTCACATCTAAATAAGGGACGAGCGCGCCCGTATTTTCATTGACAATGTCTTGAAACCCTCCGGCATCCTGAAAGCCTATCACGGGCAATCCAACATCCATAGCTTCCATAACAACCGCGGGGAATGGATCTTCTCGAGACGTTAAAAGATAGAGGTCAGCTCCCGCATAGAAGAGCGAGACATCTTTTTGGGCTCTCTGTAAGATTATATTCTCGTTTGATTCCACTACAGGCTTTATCTTTACTTGAATTTCAGGGTGAAGGTCACCTACCCACAGGAAATAAATATCTTTCCTTACTCCATTTGTTATCCTGGCTACTTCAACAAATAAGTCAACGCCTTTTCTGTAATCACTATCACCAAACCCGACACCCAGCACTATTTTTGCATTTTCAGGTAACGACAGTTTCTCTCTCAGCAATTTTCTTGCTTCGTCTTTCCTCTCTTTATATCTATTCTCTGTGTAGAGCCCTTGAGGCAAAAATACTGTCTTTTCGTCGTCTATGTTTATTACTGTTTTGAATTTTTCCCTGACGAAACCTGATGGAAACACTACTCTATATGAGTACTCGGTTAAAATCCTCGCATTTTCCTCAATCTTCATTTTGTGAATGATACCGGGCAATTCATGTACTAAGGCTATCGTTTTTATACCTCTTTCGCCAAGGAGTTTGGCAAGGTCGCCGCTTGCAACGGTATTACAGATCGCATCCCGAATACCTAAATCATAAAGATGCTTGATTAACTTTTCCTTCTCCTCGAAAGTTTTGTAGTTTTTTTCTAAATTGTATATCTTTGCATATTTTGCAAATTCCGGTTCTAATTCCCCTCCTGATTTTAATATAAAATGCACGTCATAATTAAACTTGAGTTTCAGAACTTTTATTATGTTCAGGGAAAGAAGTTGTGCACCACGAAAGTATGCGTCATGGCATACATACACGATTTTTTTTTGCGCTGTTTTGGATTCATATTCAGTTAGTGCATCTGCAACAGCTTGAAGATAGGCGTATCCATACTTTCTGTCCGGTTCAATGTATGCACCCTCACCCCATTCATTCCAGGCATTGATAAATATTAATCTTTCATCCATCGCAAAATTATTATGTGTGAAGTGGCAAAGTTTTTTGAGCCATTCTTTAAATTTTTCAGGAGTGGAATTTACTATTACCTTGCCTCTTCCACGTCTTCTTGCTTCATTATCCCAACCCGGAATTATCCCTCTAAACTTTTTGTATGGTGGTTTCGTAGACTTGATATAAAAATCCATTGCATCCTGATAATCTGAAATGACTCCTTTATAAGCCGGATTTATGATATTGAATTGATACGAAATATCTTTAAAGTACAATGGGTGCGGCGGAAATTCTATCGCTGCATCAAAACCAATATCCATGGGATTTACATCGTCGAAAGAACGAATTGCAGCTAAGTAAATTTCGCCTATCCCATTTTTCAGACACCATTTTCTCCATCGTTCTGCTGTAGCTTTCGGGTTTGGTAATAAGGCATACCGATAAATTATCAACAAGGGCTTCGATTGTATTGTTATATAGTTTTTATTCTTCAAATATTTGGAAATATGCTCGATAAAAACAAGATCATCTTCGGGTGAGTGCTTTTGGCTCATCAGAATTTCATTATCATGTCCGTCCCATCTCCTAGTCCAATTCTCATTGGCCCAGTTTAAACAAAAAGGATAATCTAAATTCTGTACGAATTGTTTTACGGGTTCTTCGAGTAAGATTTTGCCATTAAACCAGTAAAAATGGAAACAAAATCCATAAATGCCATATTGTTTTGCCAGTTCCGCCTGCCTCTTCTGAACTTCAGGCACTCTCAAATCGTAAAAACCGAGTTCTCCTGGTAAACGTGGCTGATAATGGCCGATAAATTGCGGTATCGCCCTCGTTACATTGGTCCATTCAGTAAATCCCTTCCCCCACCACTCATCATTTTCCTTAATAGGATGAAACTGAGGAAGATAAAAAGCAATAAGCTTAATATCGGTCTCCGGTATGCTTGGATATGAAAGGGGGACAAAGTCCTCTCCTCTTTTCTTGTTCATTGTAGACAAAAAGCGGAAATAATCGTTGCCGGTTACTGGGGCAGGAAGTTCTTGCTCTGTTATCTCACGAACAGAAGCTTCCTGATCAGTAATTTCAGGTGTGAGTTTTTGTTCTATCTTCTTTTCTAAAGTTGACAGATCGGATATTTTAAGATAATAAAGAAATTTTCTGAGATTTGTTTTGTTAAAACCTCTTATCGCCTCTTTCGGGTTTTCAATTGTTTTAATAAGCATTTTTGCGAAAAGCCGCCTTCTTGACCCTTCAGGCAAAAGTCTATCTCTCACTTTATAATACTTGGTCAAAAGCCTCCATCCGTGACTTGAATGAATAAGCTGGATATGTGTCTCTTTCTCTTTTAAAGCACCTTCCACATTTGCGATATGCTGATCTTTCTCTCTCAGTGCATTTTCAAGAGTGCCAATATGAGCATCCTTCTTATGTAATTGAATATGTAATTGAATCTTATATTTTTCAACGAGAATTTTGTATTTCTCAACTGGAATCTTGTATTTCTCAATTTCGTCTTTCAGTACTCTTATTGCCTGAACATGACTGGATACATAACCATGAATCATATCTGGCGTAATTTCATCAATATACTTAGACAAAATTTTTAAATAGGATTGTCTCAAATAATCATAGTCTCTATTCATCTGAGAAATCTGCAATTCAACATTCCATTGATAGTAATGAGCCGTAACTTTATTAATATGATAGAAGGGGTATTTTGCTCCTATCCTCAATAGCAAATCCCAGTCTTCATAGAGATCGAAATCGCTGTCAAAACCACCTGAGTTTCTGATTGCGTCCTTGTCAAACAATAAGCACATAAAAGGAATATAGTTTTCAAAAATCATTCTTCCATGATCAAAGTCCTGTGAAAATACTAACTCCTTCTTCACATTATTAAATTCATTATTAAATTCATTATTAAATTCATTGTCGTCGGTATCTATGTTTTCATAAACAAAAAAGGCATCGGTATAGGCAACCTTATAGTTACTCTGCTCAAGAAAAGATACAAGTGTTTCCACATGATCTGGATAAAATTCATCATCATCATCCAAAAATCCAATATATTCCCCCTTTGCATTCTCAATGCCAACATTACCCGCATGTGACCTGCCCGTGTTCTGTTCGAGTCTTATGTAATTCAGAGAGACATCTCTAAGAGTGCTTTTTATCTCTTCAACATCGAGGTCACAGCCGCCGTCATTGACAAGGACAACCTCTATTGGTGTATAGGTCTGTGCAGAGATGCTGCGGAGGGCATTCTTCAGGAGCTTTGGTCTGTCCTTGGTTCTGACAATTATGGATACTAATGGGTTATCAGACATAAATTATAGTTAAAGATATTTTTTCTGGACTCACCGTGAAGTACCAAGAAAAGGATTTTTAATCTTAACACCACTAATTATTTGACCATCAGATAAATCTTCAGACAACAGTAATGAAGCATTACCTCTCAGGGCTGACTCTATAATCATAGAATCCCAGAAGGAATACTTATATCGTAAATGAATTTCTATCGCCTCTAATAACCCCTCTCCGTCATTGATAACAACGTCCCACTTCAGAAGATCACTTACAATCTCTTTAGCCGTTTTTGAATCCATCGGGTTAGGTATCTTCTTAGTTACCGCAACAAAAAACTCATGTAATACCTGAGTGCTAATAACTCCAAGTCCTGAATTCCATAAGTCTTCGATTATCTTCACGGCTATCTCATGGTTTTCACCGGCAAAAACATCATAGGCATAAATGATGAGATTGGTATCCAGAAATACTTTATCTCCTTTCATGAAGTTCTTCCCTTGAGAGAGTAATTTTGCCTTTTGTTCCAAGATTAAAACCCTTTTTCATGAATCTTAATTGCCTTTCCATTGCTTTCTTATAGCCAGTTGATTCCTTTATCTTTTCTTCGAGGGATTCCCTTAAAAGCTGGCTAAGAGACTTATCTTTACTCGCTGCTATCACCTTAGCTCGCTTTAATAACGACTTGGGTAAAGAGAGCGTTACATTCTGCCTGTTCATTGATATCCTCCATTTTAAACTTCACGTAAATATGTGTAACACATTTTAGTGTGAATTGTCAACTATCCCGGACAATTATGGATACTAGAGGATTTTCTTTGTTCATTCTTTGAAGTGGACTTAAGTTTAAAAAAGTTGTTTTTTATAAATAATCAAGTGGTATCTTGTTTAGAATCCTTACTCTCTGTATCTTCCCCTTTTATTCTTTCTTGCCTTTATCTTTTATGAACTCGTCTATACTTTTATCCTTGGTACTCCCTTTATATTTATCAATATAATCTGATGTGACTCCCGATGCGTCTTGCTGGCTCCTCATGACACGTGGTGTGAGGAGGATTATAAGTTCAGTCCTTGCGGTGTTGTCTGTTGTATTGCTGAACAGGGTGCCGATAATAGGGATTTTACTGAGGAGCGGTATGCCATCTACCGACTTCGTAATGTCTTCTCTTATAAGGCCACCGATGATGATTGTTTCACCATCCTGTGCAACGAGGTTTGTAGTCGCCTCTGTCTTATTTATTGATACATATTCCTGGTCAGCTATTTTTACATTGTCACCAACAGAGGAAACCTCCTGAGATATCTCAAGGGAAACCAATCCGCTGTCATTCACCTGAGGTCTCACTGTAAGTATAATCCCGATATCTTTATATTGCACTGTAGAGGTTGTGGTATACGTCGCTAAGGTAGTACCTATAGGAGTTGCACTTGTTGAGGTCGCAAGAGGAATCTGTGACCCTACCTGAATCCTTGCTTCACGATTATCTGAGACAAGGATGTGAGGGGCAGCAAGAATTTTTGCCTTTGAGTCCTTTAAGGCAGCAGTGAGTTTGGCCCTCACAATACCTGATGGATCTTTGCCAACAAAACTAAATCCAGTAGTAGGTTCAGCTGTCGTCAAGCCTCCGGGGTTGACCTTCATATCACCGCCGAGATTGATATTCCTGTCAAAAGGCTTCATGTTTGTTATATTTATATCAGTTGCAAACGACCATGAAAATCCAAAACTCAGATTATCTATCAGGTCTACCCGGGCTATAAGCCCTTCAATCACAACCTGTCTTGGCAACGTATCAATCTTCTTTATCGTCTCCTCAATAAAGGCATAATCAGCAGGTGTTGCAAGGATTATCAATGTGTTGCCTATTTCATCGGCAAAGACCCTTGTATCAGGTGCGACCAAAAACCCCGTTCCAGTAGCAACTGCTGCCGCGCCCACTTTAGGCGCTGCTGCGGCTGGCGCCTTAGCAGTTGGCGTCGTAGAATAAGGTGATAAAGTAGAAGGTGTCGTAGAATAAGGTGATGAAGTAGAAGATGTCATAAGAGAAGGTGATGTTGTAGAAAGACCAGAAGTAGTTGTTTTTAATGTTGATGTTGGTGTTGTCGTTGTTGCAGGTGCTTGTCCTGTAAATATTGACTGGAGAAGAGAGGCAATATGCGCTGCCTTGCTATTCTGCAGGGGATACACATAAATCTTTGGCCTTGCCGCTGCAAACATGGTATCGAAGGAATCAATCCATTTCTTCACATATTCCATCTGCTGTTTTGTTGATGCTATAACCATGAGTGCATTCAACCTGAGGATAGGAAGCACACGTACTGTCCCGCCTTTCACCGTTAACCCTATAGCATTTTCAATATCTTCCATGGAATCCTTTAAATTCAGATTCTTAAAGGTGAAGAGCTCGATCGCAACTTTTTCAGGTTCTTTTCCCACCTGAGCATACACAAGCTCCTTCGGGACTTCTGTTAAAGGAACTATTCGGTAAAGCCCCTGCTCTTCCACAAAACCAATGCCATTCAGTCTCAGGATTATCTCCATGATGGGAAGGACTTCATTACGGGGAATGGGAGCAACTGTTCTGAAAGTCACCCGTCCTTTAACCTTCGGATCAATAATATAATTCACCTTAAGCACTTCGCCAAATACTGTATGAGCAACCTCAAAGATATCTGCGTCATCAAAAAAGAATGTGATTGCTCCGCCTGCAGCACGCACCCGGGGTGCCTTTGAAGGCCTCGTCGGCACAACCCGTTCAGCAGGCGCAACCTGTTCCTGTGCCGGCTGTTTCACCTCTGCCGGTGCTGGTGTTTCTGTTGGTAATTTCTCTGAAGGTGTTGTTTCCCCGGGCTTTGCTGACGACGGCACCGGTAGTGTTGATATTGGAGGTTCTTTTGCATCGGGTATTACAGCACCCCGTCCTGGCTGCTCAACTGCTGGAGGGCTTACTCCAGCCGGCCCTTGTCCTGGTTGTTGTGAAGGAGTTGGACCCATTCCAAGAGAAATGGTCTCAAATAAGAAAAGGATAAAAATAAAAATTACAGGATAAAAAACAAACCTTCTCACAAAAATTCCTCCATCTTATAATCTTTTAACATAATTAATCTTCATTAGATTGTCAAGGCAGAGTTTCTATTGATCATGAAAGCTTGAGATATTGATTCTCTCATGCCATAATTAATAGACTCAAAATTCAGTGAGCAAATGAACTGAAAGAGAATCAGAACAGGAGTGCTTTTTGGAGCTTTATCGTCAGACAATTTCAGAGTTAAGAGACCTGCTTGATAGAAAAGAAGTCTCTGTCAAGGATATAGTCAAGTCTATCTATCAGAGGATTGATGCTGTTGAGGAGAAGGTTAAGGCATTTGTGACCGTCACAGAAGATAAAGCTCTGGAGATGGCTGAGGAGGCTCAGAAGAAGCTTGATTCCGCAGAGACAAAAGAGAGTAAATCCGTACTCGGAATCCCTGTTGCCATAAAAGATAATATGTGTACAAAGGGCATCCGCAGCACGTGCTCATCAAAAATACTCTATAATTTTATCCCTCCTTATGAAAGCACAGTGACATCAAGACTCATTGAGCATGGATATGTCCTCATCGGGAAGACAAATCTGGACGAATTCGCAATGGGTTCATCAACAGAAAACTCAGGATTTCATGTCACAAGAAATCCATGGGATTTAGAGAGGGCGCCAGGAGGTTCAAGCGGTGGCTCTGCAGCAGCAGTCGCATCAGATGAATGCATTGCAGCGCTTGGTTCAGACACAGGGGGCTCGATCAGGCAACCAGCTTCCTTATGCGGAGTGGTAGGGTTAAAGCCAACATATGGGAGGGTATCACGATATGGCCTGGTTGCATTTGCCTCTTCTCTTGACCAGATAGGACCGATTACAAAAAATGTAAGGGATGCTGCGATATTAATGAACATTATTTCAGGCCGTGACCCATTTGATTCGACGTCAGCGCCCTTGCCAGTGCCTGATTTTACCGCAGTCATTGACAGAGATATAAAAGGGATGAAGATTGGAATAC
>JAOUJR010000431.1 GCA_029883145.1 Nitrospirota bacterium | reverse complement strand
AAGAAAAATATTTTAAAGAAATCAAAAAGACAATCATATCAATTGGGACAAGGTATTAACGAAGTGGAGTATGCATGCGGGGCATGTCTGATGCTTAGACGAAGTGCCTTAGAAGAATGCGGCCTTCTGGACGAACGATTTTTTCTCTATGCTGAGGAAGCCGATTTATGTTATAGACTAAAACAGACAGGTTGGAAGGTGTATGTTACTCCTGATGCTGAGGTAATACATTTCGAAGGGAGAGCTACTTCCCAAAATCTTAATAAGTCTACAGAGATATTTTTATTAAGTAAATACTATTTTATCAAAAAACATTACTCCAGTCCCATTGCCTGGTTTATGCATATTCTTGGTATAATAGATAATTTTTTTCTTCTCCTTTATTTTTCTGTAATCTATTTTATTAAAATTGATAAGAATCAAAGCAATATATCAAACATAAAGTACCGCTGGCTATTTATAAAGGGAGGTGTCAAAATAATTAGACAATTATTGACTTCACCGGCTGCAGTTGGTTTTTACAAAAAAGAAGGCTCTTAAAATAGCAGGTAAAAAGACAAATCCTGTAACTTCGAAAAACAAGCCGAAAAATGCTTCCTCTTACAGTATGGTAGCGCGGATTGAGAAATTTAACCTTCCTTTGAAGCAATTTCTAAAAACAGAAAAAGAAGCTGCGGCTTAAATCCCTTTTATTTACTCATAAAATGGCGATTGGGAATTTTAAACATAGGAACAAAAAATAAAGATATATTTGAAGCTACAGGCTTGTTGAAATGAAGGTCTTAATGTATGAACCAGCAGGATGCGGCGGCCATGCTTTTCATATTATGAATTTGTCAAATTCACTGTTAAGACAATCATGTGAAATAACCTTGTTGACATCATCTCCCTATGAATATTTTCAAGAAAAATATAAATACATTGAATGTTTAATAAGAAGGAATTATGGAAGATGGCAGTTAAGATTCGAGCCGTTTATAATCTTAGATCGGCTCTATAGAGCTTTATATAATCCGCTGATGAGAAATTATTTATGTAAAAAAATTAAACCCGATATTGTCCATTTACAAATTGTAAATGCTGGAACAGACCAATTTTTTGTTCCCATGCTGTGCAAAAATCAAAAAGTTATTTATACAGTACATAATGTCGTGCCCCATGAGAAAGGAATAGGTAGAGGGAGAAGTAGCTTTAAACGAGTCTATCAATCAGTTCATCATTTAATAGTACACTCAAATGCTAATAGAAACCAATTGATTTCTGAATTTGGAATAATTCCGGACAAAATAAGTATTATACCATTTGGAACTGAGACATCAGAGAAACCTTTAATAAGCCAGATAGCAGCAAGAGAACGATTAAAGCTGCCATTAACCCGCCAGCTAATTTTATTTTTTGGAACCATTAGAAAAAATAAGGGGCTATCCCTTTTGATAAACTCGATGCGTTTAGTTGCCAGCGCTAATCCTGATATAATGCTTTTAATTGCGGGCAACATGCCTTTAAGAAGCACCTTTGACGAGTATGCTAAGCTTATCCGCCATTTAAATTTGCAAGAAAAAGTTATCTCTCATATTAAATGGGTTAAGGACGAAGAGGTAGAGCTCTATTTTATGGCCTCTGATATTGTTGTCTTACCCTATACAAGCTTTGCATCACAGAGTGGTATCTTACTTCATGCATATAAATATTGTAGACCAGTAGTGGTGACAGAAGTCGGGAGCCTGGGAGAAACCGTAGAAGAAGATGAGACAGGTTTAAAGTGCAAGTTGTCAGAAGAATCTATTTCTTCAGCTATTCTTACCTTAACGGCAAACAGGCACATGTATGACAGATTCGCTGAAAATATGGCGGAATTGGTCAAGAATAAATACCATTGGGATATTGTAGCAAAACAAACCATAGAGGTTTATAAAAAGGTGTTAATATCTTGAGATTTTTTCTGCGAAAAACTCTTCAAGCAGTTATAAGAAAACTCTAAATGATAAGTAGTAATAAATTTTATGAAAGGTATTGGAATAAAGAAGCTCCGCCAGAAAATGACCCTACAAC
>JAOUJR010000429.1 GCA_029883145.1 Nitrospirota bacterium | reverse complement strand
AGGCATTATAAAATAGTCTAAATCTAAAATTGGTTTGAATAAAATATTATGGGGTGCAATAAATAGTAAGCTTAGTGCCTGATATTTATGTATATTATCCTAATTTTTTTATAAGCTATTATAAAATATTTCAACTTGCAGTAACTTATTATGGCATTATTCCCCTTTTTTAAACCTCTTTTTACTATATCTATTCTTCGTTTATATATACCCGGCGGCCACCTATCTGTCTAATATTTACATCGTGGTCAGAGTAGATTGCGTTACCTTCGCGGAGAACTACCGGGTGGCCACCAATCTTTGCGATATTTACATCGGGTATATCGTTTGGGTTGTATTTGGCGCTTGCTCTGATTGAACTAACCTGGAAAAAGTTTTGTAGCACCAAAATCACCAGGCTAACTGCTATGATGGTCAACACTATCTTAGTATATAAATCTTTCCCTTTCATTTTGACCTCCAATTACTAATTACTTTACTCGTTGTATAAAATGTGGTGGTATCTGGATTATGGGGACATATTTTGGCATATTTCCTCCTGTCTTTAAAAATAGTTATAAAACATTTCAGACTAAGAAATCAATACCTATTTTAAGGCATGATGCTGTGTAATGATTTATTTGAACCAGGGTAGGACTTATTTCAGGGTCTCACTCCCCTTTTGCCAGAGGCATTATAAAATAGTCTAAATCTAAAATTGGTTTGAATAAAATATTATGGGGTGCAATAAATAGTAAGCTTAGTGCCTGATATTTATGTATCTTATCCTCATGTTTTATAAGCTCTTATAAAATATGTCAACTTGCAGTAACTTATTAGGACACTATTTCACTTTTTATGCCTTTCCTAAACCTCTTTTTTTATATCTACTTTTCTCTTATATTTACCCCCCAGCCATCAATCTCTTCAATATTTACACGGGTAGTCTCAGAATGTGACCCGCCTTCGTTGAGAACTACCGGGTGGCCATCAATCTGGGCGATATTTACATCGATAACTTCGCCCGATGAGAGTTGAGCTTCTGCGCTCACTGAGTCTGCCTGGAAAAAGTTTTGTATCACTAAAACCACCAGGCTGACTGCTATAATCGTCAACACTATCTTAGTATATAAATCTTTCCCTTTCATTTTGACCTCCAATTACCTCGTCTCTTTAAAAATAGTTATAAAACATTTCAGACTAAGAAAGCAACACCTATTTTAAGGCATGATGCTGCGGATTGATTTATTCTTTGCCAGAGTAGGATTTGTTTCAGCAGCTCATCCCCTTTTTTCCGCAGCCGATTTTAGAATATTCTAAGCTAAAATATGCGTTAAGTAAAGACCTTAACAAAAATATCGACCTACAATGATTTGGGTTGACTTAAAATTTTTTCTTTGATATAAGTTTAAAGGAGATGGATAAAAAACACCTATAGAGGGAAGAAGCCGGGTCTAAGCAAAAAATAAAATTCATATTATCTAAAGAGGTTTAAAATGGAAAAAGAGCTAATGGGCAAATTAATAGGGGCATTAACTGTTACTGGAGCTTTCCTGATTCCTATTTTAGCAATGTATTTTAAATATAAGGGGAGAAAACTAAGGCATGCGGAAAGACTCACTTATATTGAAAAAGGACGTCCTATTCCTGCTGAATTGGAGGAGAAGAAAAAGAGCATAGAAGAAACAAAAAGACATTTATTGATAGGAGGTTTAATTACTCTATTTGCTGGTATAGGTATTTTTATCTATTTTTATTTTTCAGATGATATAAAAATTGCTTCACAATACGGATCTATTTTTATTGCTACTGGCATTGGACTGCTATTGAGCTCTGTTTTAATTAAGGAAAAGAAGTAGAGAGAGAAAAAAAAGAGCTTCACAAAAGAAAATCCCCGCGAAAAGCTTCATATTCCAGAAATAATTAAAGTCTAAAAAACCATTATAAATTACTCAGTAAAATTAAAGTTGCCAGAGAGTTTATTTCTGTAGCTCGTCCCCAGTCTTCCACAGGGGATTTTAAAGAAATTTAGGTTAAAATCAGTTATATTTTTATATATCTTCTTGATAAATATGAAATATTTCT
>JAOUJR010000430.1 GCA_029883145.1 Nitrospirota bacterium | reverse complement strand
TTTACGTAAAAGTTTCTCAATCACCCTGTTAAATACCTCTTCTTTTGCCCTCCTGTCTTCAATCTGTTTACATGCATAGATAACAGTTGCATGATCTTTACCGCCAAAGTTTTTCCCTATATCACTCAGAGACATATTGGTAATCTGTTTGCTTAAATACATTGCAACCTGCCTCGGGAAAGCAACCTCCTTGGTCCTTTTCTTCGCTTTTATATCAGCTAATTTAAGATCAAAATGTTCACAAACCACCCTCTGTATTTGTTCCACGGTGATTGGTTTTTCATCTTCTTCAATAAGGTCCCGTAAAATATTTTTTGCCATTTCTTTATCTATTGTTTTCCCTGTGAGAGATGCCTGTGCGCCGAGACGAATAAGACATCCTTCTAATTCCCTAATATTTGATTTTACTTTTGAGGCAAGATAATAGGCGACCTCTTCGGAAATGGCTATCCTTTCCATCGTTGCTTTCTTGAGTAATATCGCAGCCTTTGTCTCCATCTCAGGCGGTTGTATATCGGCAATAAGTCCCATACTGAATCTTGACCTCAGCCTGTCTGTGACCGCATCTATCTCTTTTGGCGACCTGTCACTCGAGATCACTATCTGCCTCTGTTTTTCATAAAGTGCATTAAATGTATGGAAAAATTCTTCCTGAGTCGCTGTTTTATTTGCGATAAACTGTATGTCATCCAGCAAAAGGATGTCCACATTTCGATATTTTTCTTTAAAATCACCCATTCGTTCGTGTCTTAATGCAGACACTACCTCATTGGTAAACTGCTCTGATGATACATAAAGAACAATAAGATCCGGCATTTTATCTATAACTGCATTGCCAATTGCATTCATAAGATGGGTCTTTCCGAGACCAACACCTCCGTAAATAAACAATGGATTATATGTCCTGCCTGGAGCCTCTGCAATAGCCATTGCCGCTGCCTGGGCAAACTGATTACTTGAACCAACAACAAAATTCTCGAATGTATATTTTGGGTTAAGATATATTCCTTTACTTGCAAGCTTCTGCCTTCTGCTTTCTAACCTCATGTCCATCTTCTTGACTATGGGGTTTATTTTTTCAGCAATCTTAAATTGTATGTTTACAGGGTAACCTAAGATACCTCCAATGGTCTCTTCAATTAAGTTAGGATAGTTGTCTTCAATCCAATCCTTAAAAAACCTATTTGGAATATCTATAATTATTTGCTGTTCTTTTATTTGGGAAATTCTCATGGGTCTAAACCATAGCTCTGTTGCATGGTTACCCGCTTTCTCTTCTATTCTGGAGAGGCTATTATTCCATATCTCTTCGGGAGTCATATATTCACCTAAATTACTAACAAATTACTAACATGTGTTGGTAACTGTTTAATGGAAGTAGAACATTATATCTTATATTTACAGGTAAAACAAGAAAATCTGTTACTATACTGTTAGGTAAAATGTTATTAAAAAAATTAATAAACCTTTTCAAAAAACACCCTTTCTTTCACACAACTTTGTTAACCGTAAAACTATTGCTGCACACTATTCATTTTTCACTTTTAAACATATAAACAACACCTACTAAAACTACTAATAATTATTATTTAAATAAAGAAGTAATAGAATCTCTATGTCTTCCGTATACATTACCATAACTATTTTTTCTTAAGAAAAGCCGTGATAAATTTATTTATATCCCCATCGAGTACAGCATCAACATTACCTATTTCTACTCCAGTTCTGTGATCTTTTACAATTCTATACGGCTGAAGGATATAAGATCTTATCTGGTTCCCCCATGCAATACCTTTTTTACCTCCCACAATGTTTCCTATCTTTTTTTCCTGTTCTTTCAACCTGAGATCGTAGAGACGCGACTTTAATATTTTCATGGCGATAGACCTGTTTTTATGTTGTGAGCGTTCGTTCTGACAGCTCACAATGATTCCTGTAGGGACATGGGTAATTCTTACCGCTGAAGAGGTCTTGTTTACATGTTGCCCGCCTGCTCCTGAAGCCCTGAATGTTTCTGTCTTTATATCATCATCTTTTATTTCTATATCAATATCGTCCTCAATC